>JAIXVY010000195.1 GCA_027482505.1 Opitutaceae bacterium
AGGTGTCGGTCACGCGGTTCATGTGGCGGTCGAGCAGGGCCTGCTCGTCGGCGGCGGTCAGATCGCGGTAGCCGGGGACGCGCTCGTAGTAGTCGTGGGCGACGAGATTGAAAATATCCTCCTCGAGGTTGGCGCCGGTGCAGACGATGGCGTGGACCTTGTCCTGGCGGATCATCTCGGCGAGGGTGAGGCCGAGTTCGGCGGTGGACATGGCGCCGGCGAGGGTGACGAGCATCTTGCCGCCCGCCTTGAGGTGGGCCTCGTAGCCCTTGGCGGAGTCGAGCAGCGCGGCCGCGTTGAAGTGGCGGTAGTTGTGCGCGATGAACTGCGAGATCGGGCCCTTTTTGGCGGCGAGTTTCGCGTTGATGAGCTCGGGGAGCAGGGTCTGGCGCTTGGCGGCTTTTACTTTGTGGGCCATGGTTGGGAAATAGTTGCGGCGAGTGAGGGGCGGGCCGGGGGGCGCGGGCAACAAAAAAGCCGACGCGAAGCGCGTCGGCCGGGAATGAAGGATCGGGCCGGGAGCCGGCGACGATCCAGGAGGCGATGGGCCTTAGGCCTTCTCGGCCTTCTTCTCGGAAGCGGGCTTCTCGGCCTTGTCGCCAGAGCAGCCGCCGCCGCCGCAGCCGGCGCCGGCGTAGGAGAGGGAGGCGATGGAGAGGGCCGTGAGGGCGAGGATGAACTTCTTCATGGTCGTGAGGTTTGGGTTTGTGGTGGTTAATTGCGCTTCGCCGACCGGGCGCAAACCCGTGGCGTCACACAGAAGGCTACGACGTTATCTCACCGGGCAAGGTTTCAGGAGTGGAATTTACCCCCTCTTTTTCCTGTCGCTCGCTTCCGGGAAGGCCGGAAACACATGAAGCCCTTGTCCTAAATAATTTACGAAAAGCCCCGCGGCCGTGAGGCGCGCGGGGCGAAACGGGAAAACGCGGCCGGAGGACGGCCGCGGCGTGAAGATTAAACCGCGCCGGCGGCGACGGGGATCTTGGTCGCGTCAAACGAGTAGACGCGCTTCGGGAAGTCGGGGGTCGGCGGATGGGGCACGACCTTCCAGAACTTGCCGAGGGCGGCGTCCCAGTTTTCCACCAGCTTCTGCGCGTGCGGGCTGCTCGTCAGGCGGAAGTGCAGCGCGATGAGGTTGCGGAGGCTGTCCGCCTCCGCGCCCGCCGCGATGCGCTCCAAGCCGATCATGGCCGGGTTGATCTTCTTCTCGAAGGAACCCTTCTCGTCGTAGACGAAGGCGATGCCGCCGGACATGCCGGCGCCGAAGTTGCCGCCGGTCTCGCCGAGGATCACGACCAGGCCGCCGGTCATGTATTCGCAGCCGTGGTCGCCCGCGCCCTCGACCACCGCGGTGGCTCCCGAGTTGCGGACGGCGAAGCGCTCTCCGGCGCGGCCCGCGGCGAAGAGGTGGCCGCCGGTGGCTCCGTAGAGGCAGGTGTTGCCGATGATGGACTGGTCCTTCCAGACGAAGGTCTCGGACTGCTTCGGGCGGATGATGATCTCGCCGCCGTTGATGCCCTTGCCGACGTAGTCGTTGGCCTCGCCGACGAGGGTGAGGCGCACGCCGTTGACGAGGAAGGTGCCGAAGCTCTGGCCGGCCGAACCGGTGAAGGTGAGGTCGATGGTGCCGGAGGGCAGGCCCTCGTCGCCGTTATAGAGCGCGATCTGGCCGGAGAGCTGGGTGCCGACGTCGCGGTTGACGTTGGTGATCTTGTAGCGGCGCACGAGGCTCTTGGACATCTTCAAGAGGACGTCGCGGGCCTCCTGCACGATGGCCTCGTCGAGCGAGCCCTCGCCGCCGAAACGCTCGTTGCGCTCGCGGGTATGGTAGCGCTCCAACTCGCCCGAGGGGTCGGGGTTGTGGAGCAGGCCGCCGAGGTTGAGCAGCTTGGTCTTCGGGTTGGCGGGGTCGTCGATCTGCTCGAGCAGGTCCACGCGGCCGATGATCTCGTTCAGGTTGCGCGCGCCGAGCTTGGCCAGGTAGTGGCGGACGTCCTCGGCGACGGCGTTGAAGAAGTTGATGATGTTCTCGGGCTTGCCGCGGAACTTGGCCCGCAGGTCCTCGCGCTGGGTGGCGACGCCGACCGGGCACGTATTCAGATGGCAAACACGGAACATGGCGCAGCCGCCGGCGATGAGGGCGGCGGTGCCGAAGTTGTATTCCTCGGCGCCGAGCAGGGCGGCGATGATGATGTCGCGCCCGGTCTTCATGCCGCCGTCGGTGCGGAGGACGACGCGGCCGCGAAGCTGGTTCATCATGAGCACCTGGTGGGCCTCGGCGACGCCGATTTCCCAGGCGGAGCCGGCGTTTTTGATCGAGGCGAGCGGCGAGGCGCCGGTGCCGCCATCGTGGCCGGAAACGAGCACCACGTCGGCGTAGGCCTTGGCCACGCCGGCGGCGACGGTGCCGACACCGGAGGAGGAGACGAGCTTCACGCAAACCTTGGCCCGCGGGTTCACTTCCTTGAGGTCGAAGATGAGCTGGGCCAGATCCTCGATGGAGTAGATGTCGTGGTGCGGCGGAGGCGAGATGAGCATGACGCCGGGCACCGAGTAGCGGAGCTTGGCGATGAGCGGGGTGACCTTGGCGCCGGGCAACTGG
>JAIXVY010000222.1 GCA_027482505.1 Opitutaceae bacterium
CTGCTCCCAGTCGCGCTTAAGGCTGAAAAAGAGCGCGCGAGTGGCCACGTAGATGGGATTTTTGTGGAGAGTGTAGGGCTCGTCCTCGTCGTCCAGGTCGACCTCGATCGACTCGGAGGGCGCGTCTTCGCCCGGCCCTGACGCGTTTTGTTCCACCGCCGAATCAGAGGACCATTCCTCCAGGCCCCAGCCCATCTGGCGGGCGGCTTCGTCGAGCCGCTCGGGCCGGCCGCGCAGACGCTCGTAAAGATCAAGATAGCGAAGCACGACCTTGTCCTGCTCGCGCAGGTAGCGCTCCCAATCGAACTCGTTCCAGACGAGCTCCCCGCGATCCTCCCATTCGTTGTCGGACGGGTTGTCGGAATTGGTGTTGCCCATTGAAAGAGAAGAGAGGCGTTTGCCTCGTTCCCCAAGCTGCCCCGCGACGGGTTGAACGCAACGGGAAAAACCCGTTTGCGCCACGTCCGCGAACGACGGGGATACAGGTTGAAATCCCGCAGCGGGTTAGCATTGATTGGCCTTTCCCCTTTTTTGAACCACCCCGCATGAACCAACCCGTGCTCCACGCGACGGTCCACTTTACCGGCCATGTCCAAGGCGTGGGTTTCCGTTACGCCACTTTGCAGGTGGCGAAGGAGTTCGAGGTGGCCGGCTACGTGAAAAACCTGCCGGACGGACGGGTGCTGCTGGAGGCGGAAGGGCAGGCGGGGGTGGTCGAGGAATTCGTCACCGCGGTCGCGGAGCGCATGCACGGCCACGTGAGAAAAATAGAACGCGCGCAACAAAAACGCGCGCCCGCTTTCCAAGGCTTCGAAATTCGCTGATTATCGCCTCCGGCGAATCCCCTTATCCCGCTTCCTTCCCCTAGTTCGAATCTCCCCACCGATGAGCCAACCTGTTTCCGCCATCTCGATCAAAGGCCTGACCAAGGATTTTTCCGTGACCCTGCGCGGCGTGAAGCTGCGCGCGGTCGACGCCCTGAATCTGGAGGTCGCCGAGGGGCAGGTTTACGGCCTGCTGGGGCCCAACGGTTCGGGCAAGTCGACGACCATCAAAATTATTCTCGGCCTGCTCGACGCGACGGTGGGCGACGTCCGCGTGTTCGGCGTGCCGGCCAACCAAGTCGAGGCCCGGCGCAACGTGGGCTACCTGCCGGAGGCGCCCTATTTCTACCGCTATCTCAGCGGGCGCGAACTGGTCCGCTTTTACGCCCGGGTCTGCGGCGTGCCCAAGGCTTCGCTCAAGGCGCGGGTCGATGAAGTCATCGCCTGGGTAGGGCTTTCCGGCGCTGCCGATCGCCGCGTGGGCACCTACTCCAAGGGCATGTTGCAGCGCATCGGCCTCGCGCAGGCCTTGGTGCACGACCCCAAGCTCATCGTCCTCGACGAACCCACGGCGGGCGTGGATCCGGTGGGCTCCGCCGAGATGTGCGAGCTCATCGTGAAACTCAAGCAGCAGGGCAAAACCGTGCTGATCACCTCGCACCTTCTCGCTCAGATCGAAGACGTGTGCGACCGGGTGGCTATCCTGGATCGCGGCAAGCTCATCGTGGAGGGCTCCGTGCTCGAACTCGTGGGGCAGCGAGATCGCCAGGCCTTGATCGTGGACCCCTTGCCCGCCGCCGACCTGGAGGCTCTCCGCGGCTGGCTCGCCGCTCGGGGGCATTCGCTAAATTCAGTGGAGCAGCCTCGCGCCCGTCTCGATCAACTTTTCCTCAGCAAGGTTTCCCGCCCGGGTCGCCCTGGTGGCGGTTCCGGCGGCGTCGGTTCGAACGAGGTGCCGCTCGATGCCAAGCCCTGACCCTTCGCTTCCCTCCTTCTTTTTCCTTTCTTCCCTCCAATCTTCCAACGCCCGTCTCCGTCCATGAGCGTAGCTTCCGTCCCGTTTTCCTTCGGCCGCCTAGGCTTGATCGCCGGCAACACCTTTCTGGAGGCCGTCCGACAAAAGTTGTTTAATTTCCTGCTGCTGCTGGCCGTGGGCCTGGTGGCGAGCGCGCAGTTTTTCCGCGAGTTCAACTTCGGCTCCTCGGAGCTCAAGTTCATCGCCGATTTCGGTTTCGGCGCCCTGATTTTTTTCGGCTCGGCGCTGACCATCGCGACGACCGCGCAGCTGTTTTTTTCCGAGATCGAAAACCGCACCGCGCTCACCCTGCTCGCCAAGCCGCTGTGGCGGGCCGAGTTTGTCTTCGGCAAGTTCCTCGGCGTCTTCGCGGTGATCGGCGTTTTCTGCGCGCTCACCATCGGCCTCATGATCGCGTTGCTCTGGCACCGCGAGGGTCAGCTGATGGTCATAAATCCGGACGATTTCGCCAATGGACGTCTCATCGCCTACGGCGACCTGCTCATCGTGGGGCTTTTGCAGTGGCTCAAGTTCGGCGTGCTCACCGCGATCGTGCTGCTCATCGCGAGCTTCTCCAACACCAACCTCTTCACGGTCGTGACGGGTTTTTTCGTGCTGGTGATCTGCCATCTGCAGTATCTCGCCCGCGACCAGTGGAGCAACGTGGACAACGTGCTGCTCGCCGGGACCGTGCGCGTGTTGAGCCTGGTCTTCCCGAATTTCCAGCTTTTCAACCTCGCCGATGAGATTGGGCAAGGCGCCGGAGTGTCCGGCGAAGTCGCCCTTCGCGTCGCCGGCTACGGCGTGGCCTACATCGCAGTCATCGGCGGTCTCGCCGTCTACAGCTTCCGCAACCGTGAGATTTGACCCCGCCGCCCTCCGTCCCTTCCGCACCGGAGCCATCGTTCTCCTCGGGCTTCTTGGCGCGGGCATCGCGCTTCGCCCCCTGGAGGCGCCCGCGTGGACCGAGGTCCGCGCCAAGCAACCGGCCCTGCGTCTCGATTCGCTCAAGGATGCGCTCGGCCAAGGCGTGACCGTCGGCCTCTTGGGCGGCTTTCGCGCCATCGTCGCCGACCTCTTCTGGATTCGCACCAACGCGCTCTGGGAAAAATACGATCTGCCCGGCACCCAGACCTCCATCAAGCTCGTCACCGCCATCGATCCGCGGCCGCTCTATTTTTGGCTGAATGGCAGTCGCATGATCGCCTACGACATGCCCAACTGGCGCATCGACAAGGCCGGCGGCTACGACGTCGTGCCCGATGCGGCCAAGCGCCGCTTCGACGAGGAGCAATCCTCCATCGCGATCAAATTCCTGGAAGGCGCGCTGGGTTTTCACCCCGAAAATCCGCTTCTCGTGCTCGAGATCGGCAACATCCACCTCAATCGGCTCAAGGACGTCGAAACCGCCTCCCGCTACTACCTCCGGGCATCCAGGCACCCCGACGCGCCCTACTATGCGGCGCGAATCTACGCCGAGCTGCTCCGCCGTCTCGACCGCAAGCGCGATGCTTACGATTTCCTAAAATCGCTTCATCCGACTTTGCCCAAAAACGACGAAATGGCCCAGGCCCGCGTGGTTCTGGACCGTATTCGCGAATTGGAAGGCGAGTTGAGCATCCCGGAAGATGCGCGGTATCGCGAGTAAGCGTTTCCCTTCTGCCTTGTTTTTAAAGGGTTAAGGGCGGTCTGGGTTTAATTCCCCTTTTGGACGGGGAATTGACTTGATGACACATCTAATCTTTGGCGAGTTGACTAACTTACCGAACAAATGAGTGACGCCGCGAATCTTTATCCGATCTTCGACCGCGTCCTCTCGCGCTCGGATAAAGAGACCCGTCTCGGCCAGCGTGGACAAGTGATCTGGCTCTACGGGCTTTCGGGCTCGGGCAAAAGCACGCTCGCCATCGCTCTCGAGCGCCGCCTCCACGCCGAAGGCTTCGCCACCCAGCTGCTCGACGGCGACAACATCCGCACCGGGCTCAATCGCGGGCTCGGGTTTTCCGACGCCGATCGCGCCGAGAATATTCGCCGCATCGCCGAGGTCGCCAAGCTCCACGCCCACGCCGGCTTGGTCACGCTTTGCTCCTTCATCACGCCACTTCGGTCCCTCCGCACACTTGCGCGCGAGATCATCGGCCCGGCCGATCTGCTGGAGGTCTATGTGAAGGCCAGCTTCGCCACCTGCGCGCAGCGCGATCCCAAGGGTCTTTATGCCAAGGCCGCCGCCGGCGGGGTGGGGCAGTTCACCGGCAAGGATTCCGCCTTCGAGGAGCCGCTTATCGTCTCTCCTGGTTCCGCGGCGTCCGATGAGGCCGAGGCCGCCACGCTCCTCGTCGACACCGAGGCCGCCACGCCCGAGGCCTGCCTGGTCCGGCTTCACGCCGCCGTCTTGCCCCGCGTTCGCCTGCGCTGAGCCCCGTTCCTTTTCCCTTACTTCCACTTCCGACATGTCCTCCTACAACCTCACCCACCTGGCCCAGCTCGAGCACGAGGCGATCTTCGTGCTCCGCGAAGTCGCCGCGCAATTTGAGCGCCCGGCGCTGCTCTTCTCCGGTGGCAAGGACTCCATCGTGATGGCCCGCCTCGCGCAAAAGGCTTTCGCGCCCGCCAAGATGCCGTTCCCGCTCGTGCACGTCGACACCGGGCACAACTTCGACGAACTCATGGAGTTCCGTGACCGGACCGTCGAGGAGTTCGGCGTCGAGCTGATCGTCGCCTCGGTGCAGGAGTCGATCGACACCGGCCGTATTCGTGATGTCAGCGGGCCTCGGTCCAGCCGCAATCAGCTGCAGACCGTCACACTGCTCGACGCCATCGCACAGCACGAGTTCGATGCCGTGTTCGGCGGCGGTCGACGCGACGAGGAGCGGGCTCGTGCGAAAGAGCGGATCTACAGCCACCGTGACGAGTTCGGCCAGTGGGATCCGAAGAACCAACGTCCCGAGCTCTGGAGTC
>JAIXVY010000432.1 GCA_027482505.1 Opitutaceae bacterium
GCGAGGATGTTTTCCGGGGTGTGGGAGTGGGTGGCGCCGACGTTGGTGCCGCCGTTGGCGGGGCCGCGGATGACGATGGGGCAGGCGATCTGGCCGCCGGACATGTAGCGGACGTTGGCCGCGTTGTTCACGATCTGGTCGTAGGCGACGGAGAAGAAGGACCAGAACATGAGCTCCATGACGGGGCGGATGCCGAGCATGGAGGCGCCGATGCCCATGCCGATGAAGCCGGCCTCGGAGATGGGCGTGTCGACGATGCGCTTGGGGCCATACTTCTCGAGCATGCCCTCGGTGACCTTGTAGGCGCCGTTGAACTGGGCGACTTCCTCGCCCATGATGACGACGTTGGGATCGCGTTCGATTTCTTCGGAGAGGGCGGCGCGGATGGCTTCGCGGTAGGTGAGAGTGGCCATTTTCGGAGAGTGCGGAGAGATGAAACCTGAGACCTGAAGGTGGAAGTGCGGGGCGGGTTACTTGACGCTGTTGAAGAAGATGCGGCCTTCGCTGGTGCGCTGGGCCTGATCGGTCTCCCAATAGACGTCCTTCTGGATGTCGTCGGCGGTGGGGAAGGGGGACGCCTCGGAGAATTCGACGGCGCGCTCGGCCTCGGCGCGGGCCTCGGCGTCGATCTTCTCGATGATCTCGGTGGTGAGCACCTTCTCGTGGAGGAGTTGATTCTGGAAGAGCTGGAGCGGGTCCTTGGTGTTGCGGTAGTCCTCGATCTCCTTGCGGTCGCGGTAGGTCTTGTCGGGGTCGGCGACGGAGTGGCCGCGGTAGCGGTAGGTGTCGATCTCGACGACGGCGGGCTTGTGCTCCTCGCGGGCGCGCTTGAGGGCTTCGTCAAGCGTGGCGCGGACCTCGTAGACGTCGTGGCCGCCGCATTGATACCACTTCATGTCGTAGGCCTCGGCGCGCTTGCCGAGCTCGCCGGCCGAGGAGCGCTCCTGGGACGTGCCCATGGAGTAGCGGTTGTTTTCGATGACAAAAAGGACGGGCAGATCCCAGAGGGCGGCGAGGTTGTAGGCCTCGTGCACGGCGCCCTGGTTGACGGCGCCGTCGCCCATGAAAGCCATGGCGGCGCCTTTTTTGCCCTGATACTTTACGGCGTAGGCTAGACCGGTGCCGAGGGGGATCTGGCCGCCGACGATGCCGTGGCCGCCCCAGTAGTTCTTGTCGGGCGCGAAGTAGTGCATGGAGCCGCCCTTGCCCTTGGAGCAGCCGGTGACCTTGCCGTAGAGCTCGGCCATCAGGGCCTTCGTATCCATGCCGACGGCGATGGCGTGGCCGTGGTCGCGGTAGGCGGTGATCACGTGGTCGTCCTTGCCCATGAGGGAGCAGGCGCCGACGGCGACGGCCTCCTGGCCGATATAGAGATGGAGGAAGCCGCCGATCTTGCCGGCGTTATAAACCGGGAGACAGCGCTCTTCGAAGCGACGAATGCGCACCATCTTGCGATAGATCTCGATTTTTTGCTCGGCGTTGAGCGCGGCGTTGGCCGGGGCCTTGGCGTGCGGGCTCGGCACGGCGACGGAGAGGGCGCAGTGCGTGCTGGAGGCGGCGGGGGCGGAGGTCTGCTTGCTCACGAGGATGGGCGTGGTTGAGAGTGAAAAAGAAGTGAGTGTCTTTCGGGGGGACCGGAAATCAAGTGTGATTCAGGGCAGGCGGTGGGCCGGGTGACGCTGCATTAGTCAGGCAACGATGCTGGAGCGCGCATGGTGAGCGCTGCTAATGGAGGTTTTGCCGGAAAGAAGCGTTATCCGGCAGGATTGAGAGCAAGGCTTTAGCGCCGGTTAAACCAAAGAGTTAGGCGACTTGTCCACAGAAGGCTCTGACGTCCGGCCGGTGGATGAATCAACTAATTTTGTAAATCAATGATTTACAATGGGCGGGGCGGTGGCGGTGGGGGAGTGATTTGCTCGACGATGATTTCGAGTGGTTTCTCCGGGGCGCAGTCGGCGCGAAGGGCCACGAAACGGTCGCGATGACGGTCGTAGATTTGCCAAAGCGCGGTGCGATCGGTCTCCGGCAGGGGCAGCGCCTCGATCTGGGCGCGAGAGAAGAAGCCGAAGCGGCCCTCCTCCATGGCCGAAGGCAAGGTCTCGAGCGGTTTGGTGCACCGGAAAAGAAACAGCAGCCAGTGCGAGGCGCCTTCGTAGGCTTTCTCCGCGATCATGGCGAAAAGGTGCAGGTCGGCCGCGGTGATGACGTGTCCCGTCTCTTCGTGCGTCTCGCGGACGGCGCACTCGAAGGGCGACTCGCCGAGGGCGGTCTCGAGTTTGCCGCCGATGGGGGACCAGGTGCCCTTGTTGGGGGCCTTGGCGCGGAGCAGCAGGAGTTGTTCGCCGCGCGAATTCTCGATGAAGACGAGCACGGCGATCTTGTAGCCGAGCAAGGCGGGAGGCGCGGAGGTCGGGGCGGCGGACATGAAAACGTCGAGCAAAGACCCGCGCGGGGCGGGGGCAAGCCCGGGCGGTCGCGGGACCGTCCGGGCGGAGGCGTTCAGGGGGCGCAGTAGGCGGCTAGTCCCGGACCGTCCAGGATGCGGATGCGCGCGCCCTCCACCTGGATCAGCCCCTCTTCGCGAAAACGCGCGAAGGTGCGCGACAGCGTCTCGCTGGTCACGCCGAGCTGGCCGGCCAGCACTTTTTTGGTGACGGGCAACTCGATGCTGACGGGGCAGCCCAGCGAGGCGGCGGGCGACTGTCTCATCAACCATTCCGCCAGCCGGTGCTCGATCTGGCGGCCCTTGATGTCTTGCAGGGACTGCACGAGGTGCTTCAGGTGCAGGCTCATCGCGCCCAGCATGTGCAGCGACAGCTCCGGGCGCTGGCGGACGAGGTCGCGAAAACGCGCCTTGTTGACCAGAATCACCTGGCTGGGCTCGAGCGCCATCGCGTTGGCCGGGTAGGTTTCCGCGGTGGCGAGGGTGACCTCGGCGAAACTCTCCGGCGGGCGAAACACGCAGATGATTTGTTCGCGGCCGTCGGGCGTGACCTTGTAGATGCTCACCCCGCCGGAGTGCATGACGTAAAAGCCCTCCGCCTTCTCGCCTTCGCGGAAAAGCGTCTCGCCGCGTTGCAGGGCGCGCAGGGCGCAGCCCTCGGCCACCATCGCCAGATCTGCGGGGCTAAGGGCGGAAAACATCTGGCTGCGGCGCAGCGTGGCGCTGATCACGGTCTGGCGCGCCGACTCCGGGCCTCCGGATAAAAGAGACATGCGTGCAAGATTGGAGCGCGCGGGCCCGGCCTAGGCAAGGCCGCCGCGTCTCACTCTCGCGTCGTCGGCTCGTTCCAGCCGAGCTGGGCGCGCGCGGCGGGCGTGAGCAACTCCGGCGTCCAGGCCGGCTCCCAGACCAGATCGACCCGCACCGGTCCCGCGCCCGGCACCGCCTCTAGCGCCGAGCGAACGCCTTCGGTCAACACCTCGCCCGCCGGGCAATACATCGAGGTCAGCGTCATCGTCGCGACCACCGCGCCGGTCTTGTCGACGTCGATGTCGTAGATCAGCCCGAGATCGCGCACGCTCACGCCGAATTCGGGGTCGTAGACCCGGCCGCAGGCGTCGAGCAGCGCGGGGACGAGAGGATGGTCAGCGGAGGGATTCATGGGAAGAGATCGAAGCGACGGGGCTGGACGCCGGCGTTGCGCGCGTCGCGGCCGGGCGCGTGCGCAAATGCCCCGCCACGCGGGCCGCGTTGGCCAGCCACACGAGCGCGCCCAGCGCGAGCAGCGCCGCGCCCGCCGCGGAGACGCGGGCCGCGCCCGCGAGCAGACCGCCGACCAGCAGCGCGAGCCCGGCGAGATGCGCGCCCAGCCAGAGTTCTTCCAGCGGTCGCGACGAAAGCGTGGTGGCGAGCGGCACCGGGTTTTTCCCGACGCGCGGCCCGTAGGCGCGCATCCACACGAGAAAAGGGAGTATCTTGGCCAACATGCCCAGCACGGCCAGGCTCAGGCCGCCCGCGACGACGACCAGCCCGTAGGCGCCGGCGAGGGCGAAAAACCGCTCCGCGCCCACCTCGAAAAACACCAGCCCCAAGCCTCCCGCCGCGCCCGCGGCGAGCAGCCCGAGCCCAAGCACGAAGGCGCGCACGCCCGGGTCCAGCCGACGCCGGCGTCGGCTCGCCAGCGTCGCCGCGAAGGCCGCGCCCGAGGCGCCCAGTCCTGTCACCGCCGCGCTCGCTCCGATCAGCGCGAGTCCGCGCGCGCCCCAGGCCAGGCCCGCGGCCAGAAACGGCATCCCCATCTGCGTAGCCGCCAGACCCGCCAGCGCGAGCCGCGGCCGGCGCGCCTCGCCGAGCGTGAACATCGGCACGAGTTGAAACGTGACGCCTTGCAGCAAGGTCGCGAAGTAGCCGACCAGCCCGAGATGGGCGTGGGCTCGCAGCAGATCGAGCGTCGACAGGGGGAGAAAACCGTGGCGACGGTTCGCCGCCAGCAGCGCGCCGGCCGTGACGGTGGCGAGCAGCCAGCCGGCGGCGAAGACGAAGCTCCACGCCGCGGCGTCGCGCCGTTTTGAAACGAGGAAGGTGCGCAGCGTGGTCGCGACCAGCACCGCCACGCCGCCCGTCGCCAGCAGCCCTCCCGCGCCGGCCAAAAGATAGCGTCCGCCCGCCAGCCCGGCCACGAGCAGGGCGACGCCCGTGAAATGCAGCCCCGCGTGCGTCCACAGCCAGCCCTCGCGTAGGCGCGGCGGCGCGCCCAGCACCACCGGCATGAGCTGGTAGGTCGCGCCGAGGCATACGCTCAGCAAAAAGCCCGGCAGCCAGAGATGTGCGATCGCCACCACCGCGGGATGCGCAAACACGGGCGGGCCCTGCCGCGCGACCAGCGCGAGCCAGCCCGCCGCCGCGACGAAGGCCAGCGCGCCGCCGCCGATGAAGGCGAGCGGCAGGCGGCCTCCGCCGACCAGCGGCACCGCCGCCGCGCCGCCCGCGGGACGACGCGCGGGCTCAGGCGCGCCGGAGCGTGGTGATCCAGGTGCCATCGGCCTGCTCCTCGCACTCGTGGCGCAGTCCGCGCGCCTCCAACTCGGGCAAAAGGTGCACCGGTCGCCGGTCGGTTCGCGCCCGCAGCGCGCCGCCCGGGGCGAGCGCCTCGGCCGCGGCAAGGATGCGGAGCATCGGCTCCGGCGGCTCCAGGCCGCGCGCGTCCACCTCGGCCGCGTCGTTCGCCGGGGCGGCGCAGGCCTTGCCCCGCGGCGGCCACGGCGGGAGATCGGGTTTGCGCGTCGGCTCTGGGGTGGCCTTCAGGCGCGTGATTTTCACCTGAAACTCCTCGGGCCCGGCCATCAGGTATTCCCAGTCGAAGGCGCCGGGGAACTGGCCCGCGAACTGGTAGTAGAGCGGCACGGGGTCGTGATCGTTGACCAGCACGAAGTGTTCGCCCGGCGCCAGCTCGGACCAGCGTTTGAAAATCAACGCATGTTTTTGCCGGCAGGAGATCGGGCGCACGTCCAGACGGATGTGATCGGCGGGGAGGGAGGACGAGGTGGCGGGCATGGTGGACATGGGAAAAAGGGGAAAACCCGTTCAGGCCGCGGCGGGCGTTTCCGCGCCGAGCGTGAGCAGCATCGTGAAATCGCCCGCTTGGGCGCGGACCGCGTGCGGGTGGCCCGGGGGCAGGTGGAGCAGCGCGCCGGCCGTCAGGCGCGACCAGGCGCCGTTGAACTGGAACTCGCACTCGCCCGACAGGATGTGGACCAGCGCGCGGCGCGCGCTGCTGTGGCCGGTGAGCTCCTGGCCCGCGGCAAAGGCGAACAACACCACGCGCAGCGCGGGCGTTTGCAGCACGGTGCGGCTGACGATGCCGGAGGCCGAGATCCGGGCCTCGGCGGCGAGATCGAGGGCGCGGGCTTCGTCGGCGGAGAGGAGGGCGCGGGGATTCATCGCGACCACCTTAGCCGAAACGAAAAGCGTCCGCCTTGACCTGCATCAAGGCCGGGCCGGGTCCGTCGCGCTAGGATGCGGACCGCTTCGCGTTTCCCTTCATCCGACCGCACCCAACATGAACTCCATCCGCCCCTCGTCCCGCCTCCCCGGCCTTCTTCTCGCCGCGCTTGCCCTCGCCGCCGCCCCGGCCTTCGCCGAGGGCCCGTCCGCGGTGGTCGGCCCGGTGCATCTGCCGCCCGACGTCGCCGCCTTGCCCGTCGAGCAGGCCGTTCTCGCCTCGCCTCCCCACGTGCCCCCGCCGATCACCCGCCGCACCCCGGCCCGCGTGGTCGTCAACCTGGAGGTGAAGGAAGTCACCAAACGCATCGCCGACGGCACCGAATACACCTTCTGGACCTACGGCGGCACCGTGCCGGGCTCCTTCATCCGCATCCGCGCGGGCGACGTCGTCGAGTTCCACCTCAACAACCACCCCTCCTCGAAGCTCCCGCACAACATCGACCTCCACGCCGTCACCGGCGCGGGCGGCGGCGCGGCCTCGACCTTCACCGCGCCCGGCCACAGCTCGCAGTTCACCTTCAAGGCCCTCAACCCCGGCCTCTACGTCTACCACTGCGCCACCGCGCCCGTGCCCATGCACATAGGCAACGGCATGTATGGTCTCATCCTCGTCGAGCCCGAGGAGGGCCTGCCGCCCGCGGACAAGGAGTATTACGTCATGCAGGGCGACTTCTACGCCAACGGCGCCTACGCCGGCGGCGGTCTCCAGACTTTCGATACACCGAAGTCCATCGACGAGCATCCCACCTACGTGCTCTTCAACGGCGCGGTCGGCTCCCTCGTCGGCGACAACGCCCTCACGGCCGAGGTCGGCCAGCGGGTGCGTCTTTTCTTCGGCGTCGGCGGCCCCAATCTCACCTCGTCCTTCCACGTCATCGGCGAGATCTTCGACAAGGTCTGGCTCGAGGGCGGAAACCGCGTCGCGCAGGAAAACGTGCAGACCACGCTGGTCCCCGCCGGCGGCTCGACCATCGTCGACTTCAAGGTCGAAGTGCCCGGCACCTTCATCCTCGTGGACCACTCTCTCAGCCGCGCCTTCAACAAGGGCGCCATCGGCATGCTCAAGGTCTCCGGAGCCGCCGACCGCGTGGTCTATTCCGGCAAGGAGGTCGACGCCGTCTATCTCGGCTCCGCCGCCGAGGCCGGTTCGGTCGCCGCCAAGCGCCAGGACGAGCTCGAGCAGAAGATCGCCGCCGAGATCAAGGCCAACCCCGCCATCGCAGGCCTCGCCAAGGAGGTGCGCATCGAGAAGGGCAAGCAGGTCTACATGCAGAACTGCTTCGCCTGCCATCTGCCCTCCGGCGAAGGCATGGCCGGCGTCTTTCCTCCGCTCGCCAAATCCGACTTTCTCCAGGCCGACCGCGAGCGCGCCATACGAATCGTGCTGAAGGGACTCAGCGGCCCCGTGACGGTCAACGGGCAGACCTACAACGGCGTCATGCCGCCCCAGGGCGAGGTGCTCAATCCCGAGCAGATCGCGGACGTGCTCACCTACGTGACCAACAGCTGGGGCAACTCGGCCGAGCCCTTCACCGTCGACGAAGTGCGCAAGGTGAAAGGCGAGTGATTCACGCCATGTCCCGCCTGCGCTGCGCCTTTCTCCGCCTGCCGCGCCTGCTCCTCGCCCTGATCGGCGCGGCGCTCGCCGCGGGCGGAGCCGCGCCGCGCGGAGGCGAGGCCATGGCGACCATTCCGGCCGGGGTTTACCGTCCGGTTTCCCGCGCCACGACCGACCCCGAGACGGTGGCGGTGGCCGCTTTCCGGCTCGACGCGCTGCCGGTGACTAACGCCGAGTTTCTGGCCTTCGTCGTCGCGCATCCGCGGTGGCGGCGCTCTCGCGTCTCGCCGCTTTTCGCCGACGAGACCTATCTGCGCCACTGGGCCGGCGACACCGAGCTCGGCCCCCTCGCCCCGCCGGACGCGCCGGTGGTCAACGTATCCTGGTTCGCCGCGCGCGCCTACGCTCGCGCCGAGGGACGCCGCCTGCCTTTGCTCGCGGAGTGGGAACTCGCCGCCGCGGCGGGCTACGCCACGCCGCGCGGTCGCGACGAGCCGGACTTCAACCGCGATCTCTACGCGTGGCTGGCCAGGCCCACGCCGGACGTCTTGCCCGCGGTGTCCTCCGCCCGTCCCAATATTCACGGCGCGCGCGGCCTGCACGGGCTCGTCTGGGAATGGGTCGACGATTTCGACACCGCGATGGTGACGGGCGAGTCCCGCGCCGACGCCGCGCGCGATCAGAACCTTTTCTGCGGCGGAGCCGCGGCCGCCGCTTCCGATCCGGGCGACTACGCCGCGTTCATGCGCCAGGCGCTGCGCTCCTCGCTGAAGGCGCGGCAAGGCACCGCTTCCCTCGGCTTTCGCTGCGCCGCCGATCTTTCCCCGCCATGAAAACCCGCCTCCTCGTCGTTCATCTTGTCGCCGCCGCGCTCCTGTTGCCCGCCGCGCCGCTGCTGCGCGCCGCCGACGCCTGCTGCCACGCGCCGCTCGCTCCCGCCGCGCCCTTGCCCGCCGCCTCGCTTTATCAGGCCGAGGCTGATTTCACCACCGACGCGGGCGCCGGCTTCCGCCTTGCCGAGCTGCGCGGGCGGCCCGTCGTGCTCGCGATGTTTTTCGCCTCCTGCACGTATGCCTGCCCGACCACGATAGGGGACATCCTGCGCATCCGGGAGAAACTGCCCGCCGGGCTGCGCGACGAGGCGCGGGTCGTGATGGTCACCTTTGACGTGGAGCGCGACACGCCCGCCGCGCTTCGTGACTTTCGCGAGAGCCGCGCCCTGCCCGAGGACTGGGTGTTGCTCCACGGTTCGGCGGATTCGGTGCGCGAACTCGCCGCGTTGCTGGGCGTGAAGTTCAAGCGCGAGGCCGACGGCCAGTTCGCGCATTCCAACCTCGTCACGATTCTCTCCCGGGAGGGCGAGATCGTGCATCAGCGCGCCGGTTTGTCCGGCGGCCTGGCCGAAGCGGCCGCGGCGCTGGAGTCGGCCATAGGCGTGGAGGCGGGCAAACCCTGACGCCGGCCGTCCCGGGCGAAAATGGCGGATAGGGTGGGATTGGGTTGGCTGACGCCAAGTCCTGCGGACCGACCTGCGGTCGCCCCATCTCCGCTGCGCTTCGTCGAACCCACGTGGGTTCAAATCCCGCGGACGCCGGCCTGCGGGGAGGGCCTTTTGGCGCTCGGCGCGCCAGAGCAAAAAGTGGCGGAGAGGGTGGGATTCGAACCCACGTTAGCCTTTCAGCTAAACCGCATTTCGAGTGCGGCGCGATCGACCACTCTGCCACCTCTCCGGATGCAGGAACGAGGACCGTAGGCGCGACGCCGCCGAACGGAAGCCGAAAGTTTCACCCTGTTTTAAGGGCCTTGCGCGGCCGACGAAAAAAACGCGCGGGGCTTTTCGGGCCTCGCGCGTTTTTTAATCGATAACGCTCTCGTTGTTCAGGAGCGCTTCGGGGTCGTGGTGCTCGTTGTGGAGCCGGCCGCGGGCTTGGAACCGGTGGTCGTGCCGCCGGTGGCGGAAGACGTGCCGGAAGACGGCTTGGCGGGGGGCGGGGGAGCGAACTCCTTGGGCGTGAGCTGTCCGTCGGTGTTTTTGTCGAGCTTGGCGAGGGCGGCGGGGGCGGCGGTGATTTCCGCGGCGGAGAGCGAGCCGTCCTTGTCCGCGTCGAGCGCCACCATCAGGGGCGGGGGCGGCGGCGTGGGCTTCTTGGCGGTGGTGGTGGAGCCAGTGGCGCCGGTTTTCGCCGGGGCGGTCGGCTTGGTGCCGGTCGTGCCGGAGGTGGTGCCGGAGGTGCCCGAGGCGGCGGGCGGGGGCGGAGGGGTGATGATGAGTTCGTCGGGGGTCAGCCGGCCATCGTCGTTGAGATCGAGGTCGAGCAGGTTGGCGGGGGCGGCGGCGATCTCGGCGGCGGAGATCACGCGGTCCTCGTCGGCGTCGAGCGCGATGACCAGCGAATCGGGCGGAGGAGGCGGCGGGTTCTGGGTCTGGCCGGAGGTGGAGGAGGAAGGCTTGGTCGACGGAGTGGCGGCCCAGAGGGCGGGGGTGGCGAAGGCGAGGGCGAGCAGGAGTTTCGAGTTCATCGTCGGGTGGTTTTGGGTTGATCCGGGGCCGGGTCCGGCGCCTTCGCCGCGTCGGGCGGCGGAGGCGGGGCGTCGGCCCCCTGATCGTGGATTCATTAAACCCGGTCGCGGTAAAGCCCGTGTGTGGGCGGAGCGGGAAAATTGTTAAGGAGGGGTTAACCCGTCCGCGGCCCGACCCTTGCGGCGGTGTGACGGGGCGATTTTTGGGGTTGGTCTGCCCGCGCTCGGACGCAATCATGGGCGGCCCATGAAGATCGTCCACGCGGCGAGCGAACTGTTTCCTTACGTGAAGACCGGCGGCCTGGCCGACGCGGTGGCCTCGCTCGCGGGCGCGCAGGCCGCGCGCGGGCACGAGGTGGCGATCTTCGTGCCCGGCTACCGCGGCGTGGTGGACCATCCCGACGCGGCGGAGGCCGAGATCATCCTGCGGCCCAGGATCGAGATGGGCGACGTCTTCATGAGCGGCGAGATCCGCCGTTTTTCCCCGCGCGAGGGCGTGACCGTCTACCTGGTCTGCCGCGACGAGTTTTTCGACCGCCGCAATCCCTACGGCACGGGCGAGCGCGACTACGAGGACAACCACCATCGCTTCATTTTCTTCTGCAAGGGCGTGGTCGAGACCATGCGCCTGCAGCGCGTGAACGCCGACGCGGTGCATTGCCACGACTGGCAGACCGGGTTGCTGCCGCTGCTGCTGCGCCACGCCGAGCAGCGCCACGGCGACATCCTCGCGATGCGCACGGTGTTCACCATCCACAACCTGGCCTTCCAGGGCGTGTTTCCGATGCGCTCCTTCTACCGCACCAACCTGCCCGACGAGCTCATGGGCATAGACGGCGTCGAGTTCTACGGCCAGATGAGCATGATGAAGAGCGGCATCCTCTTCGCCGACCGCGTCACGACGGTGAGCCCCACCTACGCCCGCGAGATCCAGACGCCCGAGTTCGGCTGCGGCCTGGAGGGCGTGGTCGCCGCCCGCGCCGAGGATCTGCAGGGCCTGCTCAACGGCGTCGACCGCGCGATCTGGAATCCCGCCAAGGACGCGCTCCTCCCCGCCACCTACACGGTCGACAACCTCAAGGGCAAATGGACCTGCCGCGAGGAACTGCTCCGCCGCCACGGCTTCGATCCCGATTTTGGCGGCCCGATCTTCGGCATGGTGTGCCGTCTCACCTCCCAGAAGGGCGTCGATCTCGTGCTGGCGAACCGCGAGTTCTTCAAGCGCGAGAACGTGCGTCTCATCGCCCTCGGCCGCGGCGACCCCGAGTTGGAAAAAGGCCTGCGCGAGCTGGCGGCGGCTCTGCCCAAGCGCGTCGCCCTTTGCGACAAGCTGGACGAGACCATGAGCCACCTGGTGACGGCGGGCAGCGACTTCTTCGTCATGCCCTCGCGCTTCGAGCCCTGCGGCCTGAGCCAGATGTATTCCCAGATCTACGGCACCATCCCCATCGTCACGCGGGTGGGCGGGCTGGCCGACACGGTGGTCGACTTCGACGAGGACCCGAAACACGGGACCGGTATCCAGGTTCCGGTTACGCCCGAGGGCCTGCTGTGCGGCCTGGAGCGGGCGCTGCGCCTGCACCGCAACGTGAAAAAGCTGGTCGAGATCCAGCTCCGCGGCATGCGTCGCCGCTTCGGCTGGGACGAGACGGTGGACGCCCTCGAGACGCTCTACGCCGACTGAGCCGCGGGCTTGGCCGGCGCTATGGGCGCGGCTTGGCCGACGCGTCCTCGTGGTCGGTGAACCTGCTCGCGACCGTCTGCTCGAAGTCCCGGAACCAAAAACGTTTTCCCTTCACCGTCATGGTGGACTCGAGCGGCAGGGCGGGGCGGCCGTCGGCGGGAGGCGCGTAGACGAGCACGGTGTGCGCCTCCTCGATCACGAGGCTGCTGGCGGGCTTGAAGGGGCGGAAGTTGAACAACTCGACGCGCACGATGGCGCCGGTGGCGAGGTCGAGGGAGACGCGGGCGCGCATGTGGGCGGCGGCGGTGTCGGTCTCGGAGGCGGGCTTGAGCGCGAATTCGTAGACGGCGGAGGCGGCGTCGCGAGAGACAAGCGAGACCGCCGCGCGGTCGAATTGGGATGCGAGATGGGAGGAGGCGTCGAGCGGCGGCCGGGTGTCGCGGTAGCGCCGCTGCTCCTCCTCGGTGGGCGCGACGCCGTTCTCCAGCAGGAGCGTCCAGCGTGCGGAGCCGCGCTGGCGCGGGTCGTAGCGCTCGACGCGGTTTTTGCCCTGGCCCTCGGTGGTCTGGGTGAATGCCCAGCCCTTGGGGCCCTCGGCGCGGAAATGATCGAGCGCGGAGGCGAGCTCGGGCGGGAGGGACGAAAGCAGGGCGCGGGCGGGCTCGGCCGCGGAGGGCGCGGGCGAACACGCGGGCAGGGCGGCGAGGAGAGCCAGGGCGGATAAAACGGGAACAAGGCGGCGGATCATCGGACGAGACATGAGCCGCGCATTACACCGCTGGCCGGGCCGAAGGGCAGCAGATTCTGGCGGTCCTACTCCGCCGGCTGGGGCACGAGGGCGAGCTTGGACACGTCTATGCCCTTGGCTCGCAGCTCGGCGACGGCGCGCTCGTAATCCGCCGGGGCGAGCCGGCGTTCGCGGGCCAAGATCCAGAGCAGACCGGCGTCGGCCGTGCCCACCGCGGCCCAGCGGTAGTCGGGATCGAGCGCGTAGATCTTATAGGTGACGGCGAAGGGCCACACGAATTGCACCTTCCAGGTGGCGTTGGTCGAGGTGTCGGTCACCCAGGCGACGCCGTGCCAGGTTTTCTCGGGGCCGTCGACCGAGCCCTCGCGGAAGGTGAAGTCGTTGACGAGGCGCCCGTCGGGACGCGGGGCGTAGTAGTCGGAGGAGGCGACTTTGCCGCGTTCGAGGAAATAGGGCACGTGGCTGATCACGAACCAGCGGCCCATGTAGCGGTCGAGGTCGACGCGGGCCACGGTGGCGGGGCGCGGCGCGGTGGCGCAGCCGGCGAGGGCGAAGGCGGAGAGGGCGGCGAGGAGCGGGCGCATGGCGCAAGGAGCGAGGGAATGCGGTTTGGGCAACACGCTCTCTTACGCGCCGGCCGGTCCGACGGATGCGCGGGTGGTCCCGCGTGTCAGGCGAGCGCGACCAGGCGCGGGGCGGGCGCGCCCCGGCGCGGCGGGGGCAGGAGGTCGCCCGCGGCGCGGCCGAGCAGGGCGCGGCCCACCGGCGAGGAAGGCGTGACCACGGTGATTTCGCGCGCCGGGTCCGCCGGGGATTGGACTACGAGGCCGCCGTTGGTCGGCCCGAGGAGGAGCAGGTCCTCGCGGCGGCCGTTCGCGAGGGTCACGAGGCTGCCGAGTTGGGCTCGGTCGTGGCCGGCGGGCGGGAAACGCAGCGCGCGCCAGGCGGCGAGGGCGGCGGCGAGTTCCGAGGCGAGGCGGGCCTGGCCCTCGGCGAGGTAGGCGGCCTCCTGCGCGTGGGTGTCGTATTTGTTTTCCGCGCGGCTTTCCTCGCTGATCGACTCGTCGCGCGCGTCGAGCGCGGCGTGGGTCTGGCGGGCGAGTTCGGCCTCGAGGGCGGAGATAACGGCGGCGCGAAGGGCTTCCTGGGGCATCAAGCGCTCAGGACATTCCCGCGCCGCGGCGCGCGGTCAAGGCGGCGCGCGCCCGCTCCAGGGCCGCGCCGAGCGCGGCCACGCCGATGGGTTTGGCCAGATAGTCGTCCATGCCGGCGGCCAGGCACTGCTCGCGGTCGCCGGAGAGGGCTTGGGCGGTCAACGCCACGATCCATGGCCGGCGTTCGGGCGGATTCTTGGCGACGATGCGCCGGGCGGTTTCCAGTCCGTCCAGCCGCGGCATCTGCACGTCGAGCAGGGCTATGTCGAACTCGCGCGCGGCGAGGGCGTCGAGCGCCTCCAGGCCGTCGGCGACCATGACCGGATCGAGATGACCGAGGCGTTCGAGCAGGAGGCGGACGACCAGCTGGTTGGTCGGGTTGTCCTCGGCGACCAGGATGCGGGGCGCGCCAGGCGCGGCGACGACGCCCGTTCCCGGGTTGGTCGCCTGCGACGCGGCCGACGGCGCCAGGGCGAGGTGTTGCAGCGCCTCCGCCAGCGCGGCGCGCAGCGCGGCGGCCTTGGCGGGTTTCGCCACGGTGGGCCACCGCGACGGCTGGGCCCCGGCCTTGGCGACGGTCTCGCCCACGGGGCGGAGCAGGACGATCCCTCGGGGGGCGTGGGGCCCGAAGGCCCGCAGACGCGCGGCGATCTCTTCCGCCGCCGCGTCAGCGGAGCCCGGATCGAGCAGCGCGGCGTCTGGCCGCTCGCCCGCCTCGATGGCGGCCAGGGCGGCGTCGGAGTCGGCGAACGAGGCGACTTGCAGACCCCACCCGGAGACAAGCTCGTTCAAGACGCGCCTGAGCGTCGGGTGCGCCGCGACCAGCATCACGCGACCGCGCAGGGGCGGCGAGGGCGGGGCGGCCGGGGGGACCGTTTCGGCGGGCAGGTCGAAGTAAAACTCCGAGCCGCGGCCGGGCGTCGATTCCACGCCCAGCCTGCCGCCCATCAAGGCGACCAGGCGGTGGCTGATGGCCAGTCCCAGGCCGGTGCCGCCGTATTTTCGCGTGGTGGACGGCGCGGCCTGGCTGAAGGCCTGAAAGAGCAGGGGCACGCGCTCGGGCGGGATGCCGATGCCGGTGTCGCGCACGGCGAAGCGCAGGGGCGCGTTCGCCTCGGGGCCGGCGCGGCGGACGGAAACCACGACTTCGCCCAGGGCGGTGAATTTCACCGCGTTGCCGAGCAGGTTGAGCAGCACCTGGCGCAGGCGGGTGAAGTCCCCCGCGATGAGGGGAGGCGTGTCCGGAGCGATGTCGGCCACGACTTCGAGGCCCTTGGCGACGGCCGGAGGGGCGGTGAGCGCGACCGCGTTCTCGACGCATTCGCGCACGTCGACGGACGCGTGTTCGAGCTGCAGTTTGCCGGACTCGATCTTGGAAAAATCGAGGATGTCGTTGATCAGGGAGAGGAGGGTGTCGCCTCCGAGGCAGATCGTCTCGACCAGCTCGCGCTGGCCGCTGTCGAGAGGCGTTTCGCGGAGAAGTTCCGTCATCCCGATGATGGCGTTCATCGGGGTGCGGATCTCGTGCGACATGTTGGCGAGGAAGGCGGTCTTGGCCTGGGCGGCGGCCTTGGCCTGGGCGGCGAGATCCCGGGCCACGGTGGTGGCTGCCTCCAGCTCGTGATTGCGCTTTTCGAGCGCGGCGCGTGTTTCCCGGTGGTCGATGTTTTCCTCGCGCAGGGCGAGTTCGGTCATGATGAGCGCGGCGAGGTCGTTGAGCAGGTCGATCTGCGGGGGCGTCCATTCGCGCGGGCGTCCGTCGATCACGCAAAACGACCCGAGCACGTGCCCGTCTCGACTGCGCACCGGTGTCCCGAGGTAGGCGACGACGCCTAGGTCTGGGATGGCGAGGTTGTCGCGCACGAGCGGGTGAACGCGGGCGTCGCCCACGACCAGCGGAGCCCCGGAGGTCACCACATGCTGGCAAAACGAGTGGCTTAGCGGTGTCTCCCGCGCCGCGGCGTAGGGCTCGGGCAGGCCTATGGCGGATTTGAAGAACTGGCGCCGGTCGTCTACCAGCGAGAGCAGGACGACGGGGGTGGAAAGCAGGTGGGAGGCCAGGCGGGAGACGCGGTCGAAGGTCTCCTCCGCCTCGCTATCCAGCAGGCGCAATTTTTCTAGGGAGAGGAGCCGTCGTGGGTCTTCAAGCGGGCTTAGGGGCATCAGGATTCCAACCTTCATCGGCTAGACGACAGCGCAGATGTAGCAAGGTTAGTGTTTTTGCCTACGTCCCCATGTGGAGTCCGGCATGCGCCGGACTCCACCCACGGGGCCCGATCAGGCGCCCTTGGCGGGCTCTGGCTTTTTTTCCGCCTTCACGGGCAGGGCGCGGGTGGCGATCTCCTGCTTCACGCGGGCGAGGAAGTCGGCGAAGGGCAGCACGCCCTCGTCGCCTTTGGCGCGGGAGCGGACCGAAACGGCGCCGGCCTCGGCCTCCTTCTGGCCGACGACGAGCATGTAGGGGATCTTGGCTAGCTCGGCGCGGCGGAGCTTGGCGCCGACCTTGTCGGCGTCGCCGTCGAGCGCGACGCGCACGCCGGCCTCGCGGAGCTGGTCGTAGATGGCCTTGGCGTAGTCGTTCAC
>JAIXVY010000037.1 GCA_027482505.1 Opitutaceae bacterium
ATGGCGGAGCCGGCGGGCGCGGCGTAGGGCTCCCAATTGTCGTTCACCGTCACCGGCTGGGCCACGCGCGAGCGCACCTCGTCGAGGTAGGCGATCATGTCGTCCGGAGGGACGGGCACGAACGACCAGCTCACGAGGACCTCGTTGCCCACGCTCACCGCGGCGACGACCTCCGGGTGCGCGTTGGCCAGCGCGACCGCCGCCTCGATCTCTGCCCGGTTGGCGTCGCCCTTGGCGCGCATCGATCCGCTGAGATAGGCGCCGAGCTGCACGCGCAGATCGAGTTTCTCGCGCGCGATCGTCTCCACCACGTCGCGGCCGTGCCCGGCCGAGCCATACACGCGGATGAGGCCGAAGCCCGCGGCGCGCAGCAGCTTGAGGTCCTCCAGAATTTCTTCGCGGCTCGGCAGCACGCCCGTCTCCGGGCTCTGGCCCGCGCGAAAGCCCGAGTAGGAGATCGCCTTTCTGCTCCATACCGCCGCGTCCAAGGGACGGATGTCGGCCACGGGCTCGTCGTTGTTCGCGCGGCCCGGGAGCACGGTCCCGATGATCGCGATCCAGACGAGCGCTCTCCTCGCGAGGGTTCGCGCTCCACCCGGACGGCGGTCCTCGCGCATGCAACTGGAAGGGGCGGCGCTCATGGGGGAAGGCGGAGTTTTGTCGGCGCCACGCAGGGCGCGAGGCTCATGAACGACAAAGGGAAAAATAATGCAATTACATGCAACAAAAATCCGAATTACGCCGCTCGCCTTGTTTCGCCGACCGGCGGCGAGGGCGACTTTCCCGCGATAGGTATGAACCTACTCGCCAGCGCGGCCTAGGTGAACATCGCCGCCGTCGCGGCTGGGGCTTTGCCGCCAAAGGGCGATAACCATTGGCAAATGAGTCCGGTCCCGCGCGCCAAGCTATCCGCCCGCAATGTATCCGCCGCCCAACTACGGGCCGCCTTCGCCGGGGCCTGCCTGCTGGCCGCGGTCCCGCCCGTCGTCGCGCAGACCGCGCCCGAGCTGTCCAACCTCTCCCGGCTGCTGGCGGGCACGAAGATAGAGCGCATCGATCCCCTCACCGGAGCGGTGGTGCCCACGCCCGGGCTCTCCTCGGTGATCGACGACGACGTGTCCTCCGGCTGGACCCCGCCCACCGGGCGCACGTTGCTGATGGTGACCCTGCCCGAGACCAGCGATCTCTCGAATTTCAACCTGTTCGCCCCCGGCGCCGAGGGAGGCTTCAGCGCCTTCGCCGCGCCGGAGACGGGCGACCCGCTCCAGGCGCTTTCCGGCCCGCCCGCGTTTTCCGGCAAGGTGGGAGAAAAATCCGAAAAGCCCGCCGGCAACCCGCCTCAGGGCCGGCGCCTGGTGATCGAGCTCGATCTCACCTCCACCGCGCCGCTGCGCAGCGTGGACGCGGTCGGCCGTCCCGCGCAGACCGGCGCGGAAAACCGCACCGTGGTCTCCCCGGCCAGCGGCGAGCAAAACGCCGGCCAGGATGGCGAGGGCGAGCTTGCGGAGGTGAACTTCGCCGCGCTGAACCTGGGCGCCGTCCCGGCGGGCGCGGCCGGAGCCGCGCTGAGGAGCCTCATCGACGGCGACACCGCCACCTCCAGCACCATCGCCAACGATCCCGGCCAGGATTCGCGCGTGGTGTTCAACCTGGCGGCGGCCATCGAGGTGAAACGCGTCTCGCTGGCCTTCGAGGAGGTGGTGGGAACGGTGAGGTTCTTCGCGTCCGATCCCGACAATCCCGAGGGACGCCTGATCGGCGAGGGCGCTCTCGACGGCTCGGGCAAGACCCTCACTCTCGAGGCCCCGGGCATCACCGCCGAGTCGGTCACGATCGAGTGGAAGCCGACGGTCCCCGGCACTCCGCTGGTGGTGAGCGAGCTGGGCGTGTTTGCCATGGCGCGCATCACCCGCACGCGCGAGACGCCCGATTCCGCCGTCACCATCACGGTGCAGCCCGCCCCGGCCAGCCCTCCGCCCATGATGCCCCCGCCCGCGCCCTCCGTTCAGCAGCAGTCGGCCGTTCCGCCCGCCATCCTGCCCCCGGCCATGCCGGTGAGCGCCTGAGCGGGCGGTTCCTCAGGGCACGGTCTGCCCTTCCTGCAGGAGCGCGTTGGGATTCAGGATCAGCGCCGAGTCCTCCCGCAGGCCCGAAAGGATTTCCAGTTTTGCGCCCAGGTTGCGCCCGGGCGTCACCGGGACGAAGGCCACGCGGCCTTCGCGCACCAGGGCGACGTGCGGCTTGCCGTCGCGGGTCAGCAGCGCGTTGACCGGAATGCGCAGGGCGGTCGTCGCGGAGGCGGCGGGCGCGATGGTCGCGGTGCCGTTCAGCCCGGCCGGAATGGCCAGGTCCGCATTGGGCAGGGCGAGCTCGATGCGCATCGTGCCCGCGGCGGGATCGATCACGCCCGCGATGCGAGACACGGCGGCGGGGAATTTTTTCCCGGGGAGCTCGGCGAACTCCACCGTCGCCGCCTGCCCGGCGCGCAACCCCAGCGCCGCCGCGGGCGCGGCGTCGGCGAGCACGCGCAGTTCGTCTAGGCGCATGAGGCGGAAGAGCCAGCGTCCGCCGCTCGCGGCGTCGCCCTGGATCAACTCGCCGCGATCAAACTGCCGCTCGGTGACCACGCCGTCGAAGGGCGCGACCACGCGCTGAAAGGACTGGAGCTGCTCGAGGCGCCTCAGCTCCGCTTCCGCCGCGAGCAGGTCGGCCTCGCCGGTCTTGGCGTTGGCCTCGCCGACGTCGGACTCCTCGGCGGAGAGCACCTTCTTCTCCGCGAGCGCGCGGGTGCGGCGCAGGTTGGCGCGGGCCAGTTCGGCGCGGGCGGATGCCTGGGCCACGGCGGCGCGGGCGCGGTCGACGGCGCGGTCGGCCTCGGGCGCGGAGAGCACGGCGAGCACGTCGCCGGCGCGCACGCGGTCTCCGATGTCGGCCCTGCGCTCGGCGAGGATGCCTGTCGCGCGGGCGTAGAGCGTGGCCTGCTCGGCGGGCGCGGTGCGGGCGGGCAGGCGGAGCGGCTCGGCGGCGGGCGCGGGCTCGGGTTTGGCTACCTGCACGCGCGGCGCGGAGTCCGCGGCGCGGAGCGCGGAGGAGGCGGGCGCGGCGAGCAGGAGCGCGGCGAGGGCGAGGGAGCGAGGAGCAGGGAGCATGGAGCAGGGAGCTTTGTGCGGGGAGCGAGAAGTGAGGGGCTAGGAGCCGGGAGTGGATGCGTTGGCGCTTTGATCCTCGCTCCGCGCTCCTTGCGCCCCGCTCTTGCGGCGGAGCAGGGCGAAGACGAAGGGGACGACGAAGAGCGAGGCGACGGTGCCGAAGAGCAGGCCGCCGATGACGGCGCGGCCGAGCGGGGCGTTTTGCTCGCCGCCCTCGCCGTGGCCGAGCGCCATGGGCAGCACGCCCAGGATCATGGCCAGCGCGGTCATGCAGACCGGGCGCAGGCGGGTGGACGCGGCCTCGACCGCGGCCTCGGTCCCGGCTTTGCCCTGCTCCCACAGATCGCGGGCGAAGCTGGTCACGAGCACGCTGTTGGCAGTGGAGACGCCGACCACCATGATCAGGCCCATGAGCGCGGGCACGCTCAGCGGCGTGCCGGTTAGGCGCAGCATCACGAAGGCGCCCGAGACGGCCAGCGGCAGGCCGCTGATCGCGGCGAGGGGCAGGGCCCAGGATTGGAAGTTCACCACCATCACGAGAAAGATGAGCACCGCGGCCAGGCCGAGGCCGCCGAAGAGCTCGGCGTAGGCGGAGTTCATCAACGCGGCCTGCCCCGCGAGCTCGATGCGGTTGCCCGGCTTCTGCTGTTTGCGCAGCTCGGACAAAATCGGCTCGAGATGGTCCAGGATCGCGCCGATGTCGGCGCCTTGCGCGTTGGCCAGCACGGTGAGCGTGGGCAGCAGGGTGGTGCGGGAGACGGTCGCGGGCGAGCTGCGCTCGCCGAGGCGGGCGAAGGCGCCGAGCAGCACGGGCTGGCCTCCGGCCGAGGGGCGCACGGGGAGATTGAGCAACTGCTGCACAGAAGTGAGGCGCGCCGGGGGCACCTGCACCTGCACGTCGTAGGAGGAGCCGACCTTGGGATCGGCCCAGAAGCTCGGCGACACGGTGCCGCCGGAGCCGAGCGCGGCGAGCAGGGCGCCCACCGCGTCCTGCTGCGTCACGCCGAGGCGGGCGGCCCGCACGCGGTCGATCTCGAGGTAATGCTCGGGCAGGGCGAGCACCTCGCGCAGGGTGACGTCGACCGCGCCGGGCACCTCGCGCAGGCGCTCGCGGAGCCGGTTGGCGAGGGCGAGATTGCCGGGCGTGTCGCGGCCGATGAAGCGCACCTCGAAGGCGGTGGGCGCGCCGCCGGAGAGCGTCTGGCTGGTGGCGTCGGCCGGGCGGAAGAAGGCCTGCGCGTCGGGAAACTTTTCCGCCAGCAGCCCGCGGATGCGCGCCATGTGGCCGGCGGTGGGCGCGTGGCCCGGGGCGAGCTGGATCATGACCTCGCCGTCGTAGGTTCCCACCGCGGTGCTCTCAATCCAGGCGAGGTTCACCGGCGAGGGCAGGCCGATGTTCTCCACCACGAATTGCAGCTCTCCCGGCGGCACGACCTCGCGCACCGCGCGCTGGAGGTCGGCGAAGCGGCGCGCGGTCTCCTCCACGCGCGTGCCCGGCGGGAAGCGCACGAAGAGCCGCATGAGGCCGGCGTCGGTCACGGGGAAAAACTCGCGCCCCATCGTCTTCCAGGCGCCGAAGCCGAGCGCGGCGGCGGCGAGGATGGCGGCGGGCGCGAGCCAGCGGACGGCGAGCAGGCGCCCGAGGAGGCGGCGCTGGCGCTCCGCGAGCGCGTCGACCGCGCGCTCCACCGCGTGGTGGACGCGGGCCAGTCCGCGCGGCGGCCGCCCGGCCGCGGCGCGCTCGGCGCGCGCCTCGCCCGGCAGGATCAGCGCGGCGAGCGTGGGCACGAGGGTGCGCGAGAGCAGGTAGCTCGCGATCATCGCGAAGATCACCGCCAGCGCGAGGGGCTTGAACACGAAGGCGGGCGTGCCGGTGAGCAGGAAGACCGGCAGGAACACGATGCAGATGCCGGTGGTGGAGACGAACTCGGGGAAGGCCACCTGCTGCGCGCCGGCGAGGATGGCCTCGCGCACCTCCTTGCCCGAGGCGATCTGGCGCTTGATGTTCTCGATCTCCACCAGGGCGTTGTCGACGAGGATGCCGATGGCGAGCGCGAGGCCGCCGAGGCTCATGAGGTTGAAGGTCGCGCCGGCGAGGTTCAGCCCGATCACCGAGCAGAGCAGGGCGAGCGGGATGGAGGTTAGCACGATGGCGGTGGAACGCCACGAGCCGAGAAAAAGGAGGACGACGAAGGCCACGAGGGCGCCGACGAGCACGATCTCCTTGAGCACGCTGTCGATCGAGGCGCGGACGAAGACCGACTGGTCGAAGATGGGTTCGACGCGCATGCCCTCGGGCGCGGAGGCGCGGATGGCGGGCAGGCGCGCGAGAATGGAGTCGACGATGTCGAGGGTGGAGGCGCCGCCGAGCTTGAGGATGGTGACGATGACGGCGTTTTGCCCGTCGAGGCGGGCGATGTTGCCGGAGACGGCCTCGCCGTCGCGGACGTTGGCCACGTCGCGCAGCAGCACGATCCGGCCCTCGGCGGCGCGCACGGGCAGGTCGAGGAACTCGGCCACGCTGGCCGGGCTGGCGTTGAGGGCCACGCCGGTCTCGCGCGAGCCCTCGCGGATGACGCCGGAGGGCAGGGTGAGGTTTTGCGCCGCGAGGGCGCGGCTGACGTCGGTCGCGGAGAGCCCGTAGGCGTTGAGCGCGTCCGGATCGAGGTCGACCATGATCTGGCGCGACGCGCCTCCGTAGGGGAGCGACATGCGCACGCCGGGGATGTCCTGCACCTGGCCGCGGAGATTAAGCCTGGCCCAGTCGAAAAGCGCGCTGTCCGACAGCGTGTCGGACGAGATGACGAGCTGGAGGATGGGCACGCTCGACGGGCTGGTCTGCACGATGAGCGGCGGGGTGGTGCCCTGCGGCATGCGACGCAGGATGGTCTGCGAGACGCCGGTCACCTGGGACAGGGCGCGCTCGATGTTCACGTAGCTCTGGAAGCGCAGTTTGACGATGGCCGCGCCGTTGAGCGTCTCGGAGCGGACCTCCACGAGGTCGTCGACGTTGTTGAGCAGGGCGATCTCGGAGAAGGAGGTGATCTTGGACGCCATTTCGGTGGCGTTCAGGCCGTTGTAGTTCCAGACGAGCTGGATCGAGGGGCTCTCGACGCGCGGCATGATGTCGGTGGACATGCGCCGCGCCGAGAGCAGGCCGAAGAGGGCGACAAGGATCGCGAACACCGCGACGGTGTATTTGTAGCGAAGGGCGAACAGGACGATCCACATGGCTTGGGCTGCGGACAGAAGCACCGCCGCCGCGCTTAAGCAATCGGGGCGAGCGCGGTTTCTCTTTCCCGTGCGGCTAGGCGGCGCGGGGCCGGCTCAGCAGGAGCCACAGGCGGGCCGCCAGCCAGCCGACGCCGAAAACGATCAGGAAGAGCCGCAAAAGGAGAAAGCCCGCCGTGATCGCGAGCGCGATCCGCGACCCGGGGCCGGGCGCGAGCAGGTGTTCCAGCAGGCGGGCGCGGGCAAGAAGATGCAGAAGCGCGTAGTGCAGCGCCGCGAGCGCGAGAAACTCCAGCGCGATGCGGCGAAGCGTGGGCGGAGGGCGGCGTTTCATGGAGAGGAGGCGGATCGCGACGGCGGGGTGGTGAAAATCGCGAGCAGCAGGGCGTTGCCCAGCGGCCCGCCGGTCACGTAGCCCCGGCGGCCGTCGCGCGCCACCGGCGCGCCCATGAGGTGCGCGGTGCGGTGCATGGCGACGAATTGCTCGCGATCACCGAAACGACGGGCCGGAGCCATCAGGAATCCCGTGGCCGAGGGGCTGATGCCGAAGATCAGCGGCCCCGAGTCTATGTCGCCGGGGCCGGAACGGCCGAAGGGATGCTCGCGGACGAAGCCAAAGCCCAGCAGGGAGCCGGCGCAGGTCGCGCGCGCGCTTTCATAAAGGCCGCGCGAGACCTCCTCCTCTCCATGGCCGAGCAACATGGCGGCCAGCGTGGTGCCGCTCGCCCGCGGGTCGTCGAGCGGACCGCCGTCGTGGGGATCGAGGGATTGGAAAAGGAGCCCGCTGGCGGGGTCGCGCCACGCGCGGCGGAAGCGGTCGAGCATGGGCGTGGTCACCGCCTCGTGGCCGGCGCCCGTCGTGCGCGCGTGCAGAAGGAGCGAGCCGAGCACGGCGGCGTTGTCCACCGGGTAGAGTTCGCGCGGATAGGTCTCGAGCAGGCCGTGGCGGGCGGTCGCCAACCTGCGGGCGAGCGCGGCCGATACCCGGTCGTGCATGGCGGCGAAACGCGACACGGGCGCCAGCTCGCGATGAAGGCCGAGCGCGATGTTCATGTAGCCGAGGTAGGCGGCGTGGCCCTTGTCGCTCGTCTCCAGCGTCTCCAGCGGATCCTCGCCCCACTTTTTCGCGTCGAAGGCGCGGATGCGCGGCGAGAGCAACTCGTCGAGCGCGCGCTCCGCCGCGGGCAAAAACTCCGCCGCGTGCTCCGGGCTGGCCTTGCAGATCTGAAGCAGGGCGATCGCCCCCATTTGGTATGTGCCGAAAAGCCACTCGTTGCGAAACAGGTCGCTCGCGCTGGTGAAGTCCTCGTCCGAAACGCCCCGCGCCACGATGGCCGCCACTTCGCGCGCGTGCGCCGCCGCGAGGGTGGCGTCGCCTTCGAACCAGCGGTGCCCGTCCCGCCCGCACCACCAGCGCGGCACGGTGGCCGAGATGGCGACGAACAGGCACGCCGCCACCGCGAAACGCAGACAGGATCCGGGCGAGGGCAGGCGGGGCGAAGTCATGCGTCTGGACCGCGATCATGACGCCGGCCGCCGGGCGGTGAAGGCCGAAATGGGCTTGCGCGCGGCGGCTTGCGCGCGGCCGCCGTTTCCGCGAAAAGAAACCATGCCCATCACCCCGGAGGTCCGCGCGCGCGGCTTGAAGTTTCTCCGGCGGCTGGGCGCGGCGCTCGCCATCGCGCTCGCCGCCATCGCGCTTTTCTACGCGGTGGAGAGGCGGCGCGGCCGGGCGGCCTGGGAGCGGGCCTCGCTCCAGATCGAGTCCGCGGGCGCGTCCCCGAGGCTGGCGGACAACCTGCCCCGCCCCGCGGCCGAGGCGGAGAATTTCGCGTCGGTCGCGCCCGCGCTTTGGCGGGCGGACGCGGCGCGCTCCTTTGACATGGGCTCGCTCCAGCCCGGCAGGAACGCCCCGGGTTTCGGCCTTTGGTGGCGCGCGGAGGATCCTCCGCTTCCGGCCTGGCGTGATTTCCTGGGCGACGACGACGTGGCGGGCTGGATCGACGCGCGCATGGGGCCGCTGCTGCGCGAGGTGGCGGACGCGGCGCGGCGTCCGGTCGCGGTGTTCGCGATCGAGCAGCGCGAGGCGGTGCGGCGCGGGCGGCCCTATTTTCAGCCGCTCTCCGACGCCACGCGCGCGCTCGCCTTGCGCTCGGTGGCGCGGGCCGAGCGCGGCGAGTCCGGGGCGGCGCTCGCGGACGCCATCGACGCCCTGCTCCTGGCCGATGTGCTGCGCGCCGAGCCGTTTCTGGTCTCGCAGGTCCGGGCCAACGTCAACTTCACCACCGCGTTGCAGGCGGTGCGCTTCGGCCTGAGGCGCGGCGTGTGGTCTCCGGAGCAACTTGGCCAACTCGAGCGCGCGCTCGCCCGGCCCGACCGCCTCGCCGCCGGGGTCTCCGCCATGAAGGCGGATTTCGCCTGGCTGGCGGAGGTCATGACCGGCCTGGCTGAGGATTCTCGCCAGACCATGGAGACGCTGGCCGACGGCTGGCAGGGGCCGGAAATCATTCATTACGCGCCTTCCGGCTGGGTTTATCAAAACATGGCGCGGCTGGGCCGCCACTACGCGGAAAACATCCTGCCCGCCTGCGTCGTGTCGGAGCGTCGGCTCGATTTGCCCGCGTTGCGCCGGGCCGACATCGCGAGCGGCGCCTTCGGCTCCGGGCCCGGCACGCTGCTCGCCGCCCTGTTTGCGCCCCGGGTTTCCCAGGCGCTGGCCAACTGCGCCTCCACCCAGGCCCAGCTCGACTTCGCCCGCCTGGCCTGCGCGCTGGAGCGTCATCGCGCCGCGCACGGCGCCTACCCCGAGACGCTCGACGCCGAGGGCTTCGCGCTCGCCGGCCCCCTGCCGCGCGACGTGACCACCGGGGCGATGTTGAGCTATCGTCCGCTCGCCGAGGGCGGCTTTGCGCTGTATTCCACCGGGGCCGACGGAGTCGACGACGGCGGCCGCCTCGCGTTCACGCCCATGGGCGACTATGATCCCTTGGCCGGCGATTGGAAGTGGCCCGTCGCCATGCTGACTCGGTGAGGCGAGCGCCGGCTAAACGCCGCCTTTGCGCCGACCGAAAAAACTCCGCAGCCTGCCGCCATGTCTTCGCTCGATCCGGCCGCCCTTCTTCCTTTCGTCTCCGATCTCGCCCGCGGCGCGGGCGAGATCGCCCTGCGCCACTTCGCCGCGCCCATCCCGACGACCTCGAAGACCAGCCGCATCGACATCGTCACCGCGGCCGACACCGAGGTGGAGGCCTTCCTCGTAGGCGAGATCGCGAGGCGCTTTCCCGACCACCACATCGTGGGCGAGGAGGGCGGCGGGCAGGGCGCGCCGGCCGCCGGCGCGGCG
>JAIXVY010000207.1 GCA_027482505.1 Opitutaceae bacterium
CGATCTGCGCGCCGCGGAGGCCAATCTCCACGCCGCCGATCTCGATGTCTCCGCCGCGCGGCGCACCTTCCTGCCCAACGTCTCGATCAGCGGCTTCGCCGGCTTCATCAGCCCGACCTTCGACGAATTGCTCAAGGACGACCGCGCCGCCTGGAACGTGCAGCCCGCCGTGGCGCTGCCGCTCTTCCAAGCCGGACGCCTTCGCGCCAATCTCGCCGCGCAAAAGGCCCGCCAGCGGATCGCCGCTGAGAGCTACGTGCTCGCCGTGCGCGGCGCGCTCGCCGAGGTCGAAAACACGCTCAACGACCACCGCAGCTACGTGGAGCAACTCGCCGCCTCCGAGGCTTCGCTCGCCGCGGCGCGCGCCCGCTTCGAGCTGACGGGCAAACGCTACGACGAAGGCGTGTCGCCCTACTTCGAGGTGCTCGACGCCAGCCGCGAGTTGTTCAACGCCGAGCTTGAGCTCGTGCAGACCCGCCGCGCCGCCTACGCCACGATCATCCAGCTCTACCGCGCCCTCGGCGGCGGCGCGGCGCACGGAGAATCCGCCTCCGGCAATCCCTAACCCAAGGCTGTCCTATCCGACTCCGGGCAAATCAACAAACAACCCCGCAATGTTCGGGGAGATCAGTGCAACGCCTGGAGATCTCCTGTTTGGAACGCACTGATAAATGTGTTTGAAATTGTTCGAAATAACCGCGATTTTTTTGGCGAAATCATCATGGGCGTTTTGGAAATCATCGCGGAAAGACGAATCGGTAGCGTGGAGCTCGCCTCCCATCCGGCTTTGCGTGCCTCAATCATCCAGGCGGATCGCGCTTCACGGAGCGCGACGCTTTCGGATGACGAAAAGGCCCGGATCGAATCGTTGGTCGAACTCTGTTTCGAATACGACCGGGAGACCGATCCCGACGAGAAGGCCAACATCCTGCGCACGCTGGAGGAGATCAGCGCCAATCTCCCCCTGGAGCTGCCGACCGCATCGGTTGACGAGTGGGATGAGGAACTAAAAGCCTCCGAGCCCGCTTACGCCGCCGCTGCCGCCGCGGAGGAGCAGCGCTTGGCCGCGTTCCGGAAGAAGTATTTCACCTTGCGGGCGAAGGCGGGGCTGAAAACCCAGGCGGCCCTGGCCAAAAAATCCGGTCTGCGCCGGAGCTACATTTCGATCATCGAAAACGGGCACCACTTCCCGCAGCAAAAAACCCTGCAAAAACTCGCCCACGCCTTCGGGGTGGAGGTGGCTGACCTACTTCCCTGATTTCCACGGGTTCGCTCCCGCCGTGAGCTGGGCCTTGAGCTTGCGAATCCGGTCGTTCAGGCGGTGCAGATCCGCCACGGAGACGCGGTTGGTTTTCTTCCAAAAAAGGTCCACGACGTAGATGGTGCGACTGGCCTCGTGCACCCAAAAGATGGCCCTCAGCCAGCCCTGTTGATTGATGGCGGTGCTTTCCACCCGAAGCTCGATGCCGTCGCCACAGGGCTCGATGCTGAGTTCCGGGATGTCGGGGTAGGCGCGGAGGCCCTTCACCTGGGCGATCCCTTCCGCCAGTTGCTGCGGAGTCAGCAGCTTCCTCGCCTCGCGTTGCACGACGGGCAGCGGAAGCACTCGGTATCGAGAAGTGGGTTTGGATTTGGTCATAAGAAAAGCCGCCCTCCGCAAAGGAGGGCGGCTGTGTTTCAGCGGACCTTGCAGGTCCAGTTGGGCCAGTCATCCGACTTGTGCCGGTTGTTTTCCCACTGGAGGGGCTGGAGGTTGGCCAACTCGTCGCCGCCGAATTTGGCGACGGGCTTGATGTGGTCTATTTCCCAGCCGTGGGGCAGGGTTGTGCCGTAGTCGGTGCGGCACATGAGCGCGCCGCATGCATCGGTCCGGTAGTTGGGATAACCCGCGATGGGTTTTCCCTTTTGCCAGACGGCTTCGATGGTCGCGGCGTCGAAGGCGCCGCCGCGAGTGTTGGTGTTATGGTTTCTAGTCATGTTGTTGGTCTTGGATTTGGGCGGACGCGCCGCCCGGATTTACGGTTGAACTGCCGATCCATCCCTACCAACGTCGTGCTTCTCTAGGGCTGACGTCAGTCGGCTGCTCGGCTCGACGGGAATGATGGCGCGTCTAACATTCCCGCCGAGCTGGGTCTCATTTTCGCGGATTTTGAGGCCCACTTGCTTGAAACTTGAAGTCCATGGTGGGCATTTCTTAGGGAATGTCAATCCCATACGGCAAGTATGATTAAAATTGACGAACGAGTAGTTCTGATACACGTGGTATAGCGTGCAGCCGCTCGCCGACCTAGTTCATTTTCTGTCCGGATTTCCCCAAGTGGCGAAAGCCGCGCTGGACGATGCCCCATTAAGCGGATCATTCCCTTATGTTTCCGCCGTTGGGCTAAGGGCGCTCACCAAGGAAGGCTCCGTCGATTGGATGTCGCTCGACCAGGTCCATCCCCCTCAGCATTTAAGGCCTGAGCACCGTCTAGCCGAGGGAGACGTAATTGTTTCGGCCCGGGGTAGCGGCGTAAAGATCGGCATCGTGCGCTCCCTTCCAGCGAAAGCGGTCTACTCCACCACCAACGTCATCGTTGCCCGTCCCATTCAGGCTTTCGTGGATCCTACCTATTTGTGGGCCTGCCTCAGCTGGCATCGGAACGATCCTCGCGAGCAGTTTTTCGCGCGCGGCAGCACTGCGCAATGGTCGATCACCTTGCGTGAGTTAGGTCGCTTGCCGATTCACCTGCCCGCGATGGCCGAGCAGAAGCGTATCGCCGCCGCCGTCCTTGCCCTGCAAACCGCCGCCGAGTCGGCTCGCGCCTTGGCCACCCAATACGACCACACACTCGACACCCTGATCGCCCGCTTCATCGGTCACGCCGCCTCGTCTGATTCCGACTAATTTCAAGAACCACCATGCCGCTCACTCTCCCCGAACTTTCCCAAAAACTCTGGCGGGCCGCCGATCTCCTGCGGGGGCAGATCGACGCCTCGGACTACAAGGAATACATCTTCGGCTTTCTCTTCCTTAAGCGCCTCTCCGACGCCTTCGAGGACGAGGTCGCCAAGGTCGTCGAACGCGAACTCGCCCGCGGTGCCACCGCCGCCGAGGCCCGCCGCGTGGCCGACGATCCCGACGAACACGCCTTCTACGTGCCCGAGCGCGCCCGCTGGTCCACCCTCGTCGCCCTCACGTCCGGGCGGGGCGAGGCCCTCAACAAAGCCTGCGCCGCCCTCGAACAGGACAACACCCGCCTCGAAGGCGTGCTCGCCCGCATCGACTTCAACTCCGAGCAGAAACTCGGCGACGCCCGCAATCGCGACAACCTGCTCGCCCGCCTCATCACCCACTTCTCCGAGCTCGATCTGCGCAACGCCAACCTTGATAAGCCCGACACCCTCGGCGACGCCTACCTCTACCTCATCGAGCAGTTCGCCGACGACGCCGGCAAGAAGGGCGGCGAGTTCTACACCCCGCGCACCGTCGTGCAGCTCATGGTCAACCTGCTCGACCCCCGCGAGGGCATGCGCATCTGCGACCCCACCTGCGGCTCGGCGGGCATGCTCCTCGAATGCGCCGAGCACGTGCGCGCCGCCGGCGGCGATCCTCGCAACCTCAGCCTCTGCGGCCAGGAGAAAAACCTCGGCACCTGGGCCATCGCCAAGATGAACCTGCTCCTCCACGGCCTGCCCGACGCCGACATCCAGAAGGGTGACACCCTGCGCGACCCCAAACACGTGCGCAACGGCGCCCTCCTCACCTTTGACCGCGTGATCGCCAACCCGCCCTTCTCGATCAAGGACTGGGGCTGGGAAGACCTCGCCAACGATCGCTACGGCCGTTTCGAGCCCGAGCGCGCGCCCCGCACCAAGGCCGACTTCGCCTTCATCCAGCACATGCTCGCCATCACCCGCGCGGAGAGCGGCCGCCTCGCCGTCGTCATGCCTCACGGCGTGCTCTTTCGCGGCGGGGCCGAGGAGCGCATCCGCCGCCACCTCGTGGAGGCCGACCTCTTCGAGGCCGTGATCGGCCTGCCGGCCAATCTCTTCTACGGCACCGGCATCCCGGCCTGCATCCTCGTGCTCCGGCGCGGCAAGCCCGCGGCCCGGCGCGGCAAGGTGCTCTTCGTCCACGCCGCCGCCGACTTCGAGGCCGGCAAACGCCAGAACCGCCTCCGCCCGCAGGACATCGCCCGTGCCACCCGCGCCTTCGAGACCTTCGCCGACGAGCCCCGCTACGCCCGCGTGGTCGGCCTGGAGGAGCTGCGCCAAAACGAGTTCAACCTCAACATCACCCGCTACGTCGATACCGCCCCGCCCGAGGAGCCGGTCGATCTCGCCGCCGAGCTGCGCAAGCTGGAACAACTCCAGCGCGAACGCGACGCCGCCGAGGCCCGCGTGAAAACACACCTCGCCGAACTCGGGCTCGTGTAAACGTGATCGCCCTGCGCGCCATGCCCCAATCTGCCCCCAAGGCCCGACCAGGCTACAAAATCACGCCGTGCGGAGAAATTCCTCAGGAGTGGGAGTGCGTGCCGCTCGGGAGCATTTTCGCCGAGCGCGTCGAGACTGGTTACCTCGATTTGCCCTTGCTCGCCGTGACGGGGGAGCGCGGCGTAGTGCCGCGCGATTCGCTGAACCGCCGCGACTCCTCCAACGAGGATAAATCCGCCTACCTCCGTGTGCTGCCGGATGACATCGCCTACAACACCATGCGCATGTGGCAGGGCGTTGCCGGCTTGTCGGCCTACGAGGGTATCGTGAGTCCGGCCTACACCGTTTGCCGCCCTCTCGACGGCTTGGTGCCGAAATTCGCGCCCCACCTGCTCAAACACCCGGCCAACATTCGCCTCTTCCATCGGCATTCGCAGGGTCTGGTGGACGACACGCTCAATCTCAAATTCCCGCATTTCGCCAAGCTGTTGGTCGCGCTGCCGCCCGTCGCCGAACAAAAGAAAATCGCCGCCGTCCTGGCCGATGTGGACGCGGCGATTGGGGCCGCCCAGCAATTCATCGAACACAGTGGTTCTGTTCGCAACAAAACCGTTCTCGCTCAGCTCCACGCATTGAAAGCACCGCGCATCTCGTTCTCGAAAATCGTCACGGCGATTGAGGCGGGAAAAAGTCCGCTTTGTGAAGATCGTCCGGCGACCGCAGGTGAAGTGGGCGTGCTTAAGATTGGTGCCGTATCGCCGCGAGGCTTTGATCCTGAGCAAAACAAGGTTGTTGCCGATGAATCGTTGTTCAGCCCCGAAATGCTTGTGCAGGCTAACGACCTTTTGATGACCCGGGCCAACGGCAGTCCGGAGCTGATTGGCTTGAGCTGTGTGGTAGGCCGGATTTCTCAGCGGCTCTATCTCTCGGACAAAACCTTCCGCGTGAGTTTAAATGCGCAAAAGGTCGATAAACATTTCGTGGATATTTGCCTCCGATCACAGCCGCTTCGTGCTCAAATCGAGACGGCTTCAACCGGTGGAAGTGGAAGCATGAGTAACCTAAGCCAGTCCGCTATTCTTTCGCTCCAAATGCAGCTTCCCAGTTTGGCCGACCAGCATCGGATTGTGTCCTTATCCCAGAGCTTTTCCGCCGCCATGACCGCCGAAGAGCAAAAACTCGCCACGCTGGAACGCGTGAAAACCGAACTCGCCCGCCGCCTCCTCACCGGCGCGCTCCGCGTGAAATCATGACACGCCCGCCGCCTATTTTCGCTCAATACGACCTCGCCAGTAGATTGGAGGTCGAAATGCGTCGTATCCAAGATGAGGTGACGGAGATGAAGCTTGAGGAAATCCAAGGCGATCAAGCCGAGCACACGCACGCAGCACTTCTGAGGAAATACACTCTTTGCCTGCTGCGCGTTGAATGGGCTGCCGAGGAAGCTGAGCCGGAAGAGGTGACTGTAGAGCGGCCTAGCGATTTTGGAGGCACTTACAAGCGGCGCGAAGTGCTCATGCGGATTCGAGTTCCATTTACCGGTGACCGCAGCCTCCTGAACGCCAATCCCGGTGTGATGGTTAATCTGCCAAGAGCAGAGGTTTTGGGAGACCGGTTGGAGTTTTTTTATCAGGCAGCGTCTCACGAGCTGTCTTCAATTCGAACGAACTACAACTGGGATGCTGACCTCACGAAAAATAACGTGGCGCGCGTGAATGAACGAGTGGAGGGCCACAATCGCCAGCTCTCGGACCACATACGCAGTGCGATGGAGGCGCGTCGAAAAAAACTTGATGCCGACCGCGTAGGGATCGCCGCACTCGGCTTCAATATCCGCCGCCATGCGCATGCACCG
>JAIXVY010000260.1 GCA_027482505.1 Opitutaceae bacterium
CGTCGATGGCCTGGTTGTAGGCGAGGGACATAAAGAACACGTCGTCGCGCACCAGTTGGGACGGGAAACGCTTCTCAAAAGGGCAGGGCGGAGGCGTGGGCGCGGGTTGGACCATTCGGAGGCGGGGGGAGGAAAGCCTTGACTAGGCGGGCGGCCATGCGGCTTACAAGTGTCCTTTACGAATCCTCTCCGCATGACCCAACCCTTCCTCTCCGGCGTCCGCGCCAGCCTCTATGTCCGACGGTAAATCGATCGAAGTGGAGGGCACGATTGTCACCGTGCTGCCGGGAACGATGTTCAAGGTCCAGTTGGCCAACGGCCACGTGGTGCTGGCGCACATCTCGGGCAAGCTGCGGAAAAACTTCATCCGCATCTCGACCGGAGACCGGGTGAAGATGGAGATGAGCCCCTATGATCTGGAGAAGGCGCGCATCACCTATCGCGTGCGCGAGCAGAATCCTAATCCGCCGCCGGCCCAGCGCCGTCGCTACTGAGCGGCTTCGCATTCCCCCGAAGGTTTTCCTAGACGCCCCGAACTTCGGGGCGTTTTTTGTTTCCGATGTCGCCCGCCGATTTCCCGTCGCCGTCCGCCGATTCTTCCGGGAAGCGCGGCGCGCGCCGCGAGGCGGGGAAAAAATCGGCGCGCCCCGCCGGGCGCGCGCCCGGTTCAACGCCTCCGGGCCGCGCCGGAAAAACGCCCAAGAGCGCCTCCGGGGACGAGGCTGGCGCCGTCGCGGAGGCCGCCGTGCCCGAGGCGATGCGCGCTGCGATCGAGGACTTCGGCAACATGCTCACGCTCGAGCGGGGGCGGTCCTCGCACACGCTGGCGGGCTACGAGAGCGACTTGCGCCAATGCGCCGCCTGGCTGGCCGCGCGCAAGGGCGTGCGCGACTGGCGCGAAGTGACGGCGGCGCACGCCATGGATTGGTTGTATGCGTTGAGCGGCGAAGGCGGGGCCAGCGCCAGTCTCGCCCGCAAGCTCTCGGCCCTGCGCGGCCTGGCCCGGCACCTGGTGCGGGAAGAGGCGCGCCCGGATGATTTCACGGCCCTCTTGCAGGGGCCCAAGCGCGTTCGCCGCGTGCCCGGCATGCTGACCCGCGCCGAAGTTGAGCGTCTGCTCGCCGCGCCGCAGGGCGGGGACGCCTTCGCGCTGCGTGACCGCGCATTGCTGGAGTTGTTCTACTCCTCGGGCCTGCGCGTATCCGAACTCGCCGGACTGGCGATCCAGCAGGTGGATTTGGACAACGGCTACCTGCGCGTCTTCGGCAAAGGCTCCAAGGAGCGAGTGGTGCCGGTGGGCGGACGGGCGATCGAGGCGCTAAGGGTTTATCTGGAGGCGGGGCGTCCCTCCTTCGTGCGCGCGCGCACCGGCAGCGCGCTGTTTCTCAGCGAGCGGGGCGGGCCCTTGTCCCGAAAAACCCTTTGGGTGATCGTGCAAAAATACGCGGCCCGGGCCGGCTTGGAACGCGGGGTGAAGCCGCACCAGCTCCGGCATAGTTTCGCCTCCCATCTGCTCGGCGGGGGCGCCGATCTGCGCGCGATCCAGGAAATGCTCGGCCACGCCAACCTCGCGACCACGCAGATCTACACCGCGGTGGAGGAGAAACGCCTGGTCGACCAGCACGCGCGGTTTCACCCGCGCAACCGGGACTGAGCCGGGCTCAAGGCGCCACGGCGGGCTTTTCGGCGGGACGCGGGGCGGCCAACTCGGCCCAGGCCGGTTCCAGCCGCGGGCGATCCGCAGCGTAGCCGGCGCGCGCGCCGGGGAAGCGGGTGTCGGTGACGCGCAGGGAAACGATCTTGTCGAGCGCGTAGGTGCGCCAGCCCGGCACCGTGCCGGAAGCGCTGCCGCCCGCGGTTTGGTAGCCGTGGAGCACGGACTCGCCGGAGCGGGCCAGGCCGCACGCGTGCGGCTCGACCGTGCGCGCGTGGCCCTCGTAGACAAACGCGACCACCCGAAGCTCGCGGATGGCGCGAGCCAGCTCGTCGCGCGGCGCGGCGGGCGCGGTGGGCTCGGCGGGCTCGGCGCGCGACGCGAGCAGGCCGAGCGCGAGCCCGAGAAAAAGAAACCGCGGTGCGCGTGGCAGAAGAGCGATCATGTTCATGTCGATGTGAGACGATTGCCTAGCCGTGATCGTGCCAGCGAAACGGCCGGCGCGGGCAAGGCGTTTTATTATCTCCGGGGTGGCCAAGCGGGGGCGCAGGCCTTGGTCTATGAAGCCAAGGTGCCCCTCTCCCCCGACAAACTCTCCGTCCTTTATCGTCAGCTTGCGCAGCAACTGGCCGCGGGCCTCACGCTGGCCCAGGCCTTGCGCGCGCCCTCGCCCGCGCCGAGCGGCGACGCGTTTCGCCTCGCGGCCATGGCCGAGGCGGGCAAGCCGGTGTCGGAAATCGTGGGTTCGGCGGGGTCTTGGCTTCCGCCGACCGACCGGCCGTTTTTGATCGCGGCGGCGGGTTCGGGGCGCCTGCCCTTGGTGCTGGCGAATCTCGCCGACCGGCACGCCCAGATCGGCTCGACCCGGCGCAAGGTGTTTTTCGCCTCCTTGTATCCGCTGGCGGTTTTTCACTTTGGCGCGCTGGTCCTGCCCTTCGTGCGGATGATCGATTTTCAGCGCGGCCTGCAATGGAGCGCGCCCGGCTACGTCGCCGGCGTGGCGCTGATCCTTCTGCCGGTGTGGGGCGGGGCCGCGCTGCTCTGGACCCTGGCGCGGCGCGGTCATCCGGCGGCGCACGCCGTGCTGGATCTTTTGCCGGCGATCGGCGGGTATCGGCGCAATCAGGTCCTGGCTGATTTTTCCTTCGCGCTCGGAATCCTGCTCGAGGCCGGCGCGCCGATCGGGCGTTCCTGGCGCGAGGCGGGCGAGATCGCCCGTTCGCCCCGTCTGCGCCGCGCCGCGGACAAGATGACCGAATACATCGAGCTGGGACGCGCGCCCGGCGAGCGGTTGGCCGAGGCGCGGGTGTTCCCCGCCGAGTTTATCGCCCGCTACCGCACCGGCGAGACGACTGGCGGGCTGGAGGCGGCGCTGCTGGGCCTGGCGGCCGACCATCAGCAGCGCGCCAACAGCCGCTTGACCGCGGCGACCGTGCTCTACCCGGCGCTGCTTTTCTCGGCGGTGGCGGCGATGGTCGGCTACATCGTGATCGGCTTTGTCCTCAACTACGTGAACACGCTCAACAGCCTGATGGCCAACTGAGCCCGCCCTTTCGCCATGGACCAGTCCTCCCGCGATCCGCTGCACGGAAAAACCCTCGAACACATCGTGACCACGCTGGTGGAGCGATTCGGCTGGCCCGAACTGGGCCGGCGCGTGGAGATCCGCTGCTTCACCCACGATCCGAGCGTGAAATCCAGCCTCGTGTTCCTCCGCAAGACGCCCTGGGCGCGGGCCAAGGTGGAGCAGCTCTACGTGCGCGCCGTGCGCGAGGGCGGCGCGGCCGGCGGCGATTCTCCCTGACCCTCGCGGGCTTGCGCGGCGGCGGGGCTGTGCTCTGGTGATGGCGCATGCCGATCGCCCACGCCGCCCTGAAGGACGCCTTTGCGAACACCACGCTTTTCGAGGCCAAGAGCTGGCGCCTGGCCCCCGAGGCCTGGCCGCTGACTTCCGCCCAAGCCGCGGAGCTGCGCGAGATCGGCGCGGCCTGCCTCGATTATCACCGCGCCCTCGAGGCCCTTTATCTCCGAAGCGCGACGGGGAAAAATCTTCTGCGCAACAAGCCCCTGCTCGCGCCCTGGGTCGCGGAGTATCTCGACCGCGGCAAGCCCGAGGCGCTGGTTGCGCACGCGCGCGACCCCAAGAGCCGCGGCGCGCTGCCCGCCGTGCTTCGCCCCGACCTGCTGCTCACCGACGAAGGCTGGGCGCTCACCGAGCTCGACTCCGTGCCCGGGGGCATAGGCCTGACCGCGTTTCTCAACCGCCTCTACGCCGGCGGCGGCGACGTGCTCGGAGCGGGCGACGCGATGATCCGTCTGTTCCACGAGGCCGTGTCCGCCCTGCGTTCCGACATCCGCAATCCGCTCATCGCGATCGTGGTGAGCGAGGAGGCCGCGACCTACCGCCCGGAGATGGAGTGGCTGGCCGAGCAGTTGCAACGACTGGGCAAGCGGGTGTTTTGCCTCTCGCCCGACGACGTGTTTCCGCTCGGGTCCTCGCTCTGCTTCGACGTGGAGGGCAACCCGGAGAAAATCGACATCATCTATCGCTTCTTCGAGCTCTTCGACCTGGAGCGCATTCCGACCGCGCACTATTTCTTCGAATCCTGGGCGGCGGGCGAGGTGGCGATCACGCCGCCCATGCGCGCCTTCCAAGAGGAAAAGCTCGGGCTGGCGCTTTTTCACCATCACTTGCTGCAGGACTACTGGGCCGAGGCGTTGCCTGCGAAATCGCGCGAGCGCCTGAAGGCGCTTATTCCGGCTTCCTGGGTGGTCGATCCGGCGCCCTTGCCGCCCGGCGCGACGCTGGTGGGGCCGACCGTCGGCGGTCGCGCGCTCGCCGACTGGCGAGGGTTGGTCGACGCCTCCAAAAAAGAGCGCGAACTCATCCTGAAGATCTCCGGGTTTCACGAGACCGCATGGGGCGCGCGGAGCGTGGCCTACGGCGCGGATTGCTCGCGCGAGGAATGGCAGGCGGCGGTGGATATCGCCATCGCCGACGCGCCGCGAAACCTCCATGTTTTGCAAAGCTACCGGAAGCCGCGCCGCGCGTCGCACGCCCTCTATCCGTCCGCGGGCGGGGAGGCTGCGCCGGAGTCCGGCCGCCTGCGCCTGTGCCCGTATTTCTTCGTGAAGGGCGACAAGGCCGAGCTGGCCGGCGCGCTCGCGACTTTTTGCCCTCCGGACAAAAAGATCATCCACGGCATGCAGGACGCGGCGCTCCTGCCTTGCGTGGTGCGCGACACGCCCGAGCCCGTCGCCCCGGCGGCTTGATCCGCGGCCGCGCGCGACCGCTCAAAGTTCGCGCAGGATCGCGCGCAGGACCCGCACGGCGTGGACGGACGAGGTGTGTTCGTTGGCGTCGATCACGTTGACCTCGCCCTCGGCCTGCCCGCCCGCCAGATCGCTGAGCGCGCGGACGGCGAGGAAGGGTATTTCGTTGGTGTAGCAGACGTGGGCGTAGGCCGTCGTCTCCATGTCGAGGCAGCGGGCGCCCCAAGTCTTGAACACGAATTCACGATAGGCGCGGTTGTCCAGAAACACGGTGCCGCTGACGCCAGTGCCGCCCACGCTGATCGTGATTTCTCTGCCGGTGCGGGCGCTGCGCACGGGCCCCAGTTTTTCCACGGCGCGGCGCGCCACCGCGAGGAGCGCGGGATCGGCGGGAAAGGCGGCCACGCGCTCGAACTTTTCCTTGTCCGCGCGGATCGCGACCACCTCGTCGGGAAAGATCATGCCGAAGTTCTGATAACGCTTGGTGAAATAGTCCGCCTTTACCCAGCCGGTCCCGTCGGGCGTCGGATTGAAGTAGGCGGCCTCTCCATGGTAGGCCCAGCGCTCGGGTATCACGACGTCGCCCACGTGCAGCGCGGGGTCGGTGCCGCCAGCCACGCCGGCGAAGAGCACATGGGTGACGGGCAGGCGCTCGAGCGCGAGTTGCAGGGCCATTGCGGCGTTGACGAGGCTCATGCCGGTCTCGAACACGACCACGTCCTTCCCCTCCACCACGCCGCGCTGGTAGCGAAAGCCTTTGACCCGCTGCTGGGTGAAGCCGCCCTGGTTCAGCCCGAACTCGGCCACCAGCGCGTCCGTCTCCGGCGGATAGGCGGTGAGCACGGCGATGAGCGGCGCGGGCGGCGGCGCGGCGTCGGCCGCGGAGCGGACGGGCAGAATGAAGAGAAGGCCAAGAATAAGGCCGGTAAGGCGGTGCCGGTTGCGGGTGGACATGTTTGCCTAAGCGATAGCAGCCCCAATGCCGCGCCCATGTCTCGGCTTGAAAGAAAGCCGGGGAAAAATGGTGTTTACTCCGCGCCGGCCGCGCCTCCATAACACCCGCCCTTAGTCAGTGGCCTTGGGGCAGTAGCTCAGTTGATAGAGCGCTTCGTTCGCAATGAAGAGGTCGTGGGTTTGATTCCCATCTGCTCCACCAAGGCCGGGTGCGGTTCAAGCTGTTACACCGGAAGGACTACCGACGCTTAAGCGTCACCGAAAACAGGCCCGCTACGGTCGCGAAAGGAGCCTTCTCGCTTGGATACTGGCGATCCTTGGCCCAGTTCGACTTCGAGCCGGCGTGCGTCGTCCAAAAAGAAGGCCTGGTGCGCACTCCTTTCAGGGGCGGTTCAAAGCGACACCTGGAGGCGGGCGAATTTTCGCGGACCGGGTGCGAGGGGGACGGTGAGGGTGACGGTATCGTAGCCGGGGGCGGAGTTTTTGATCACCGAGACGCCCGGCGCGTTGGTCGCTGCGGTTGTGGGGACGGCGTAAACCTCGGGCCAGTCGGCGAGGTTGGCGCCGACCTGGATGGCGAGCGCGGTGGAGCCGTCGATGGAGGCTTGGGCGCGCTGGAAACTGAAGATCAGATTGCCGCCGTTGAGCGAGAGCCGGGGGAGCCGGTCGGAGTCGCGCGAGTCCTTGCCGCCGCCGAGCACATATTCGAGCAGGTTGGGGACGCCGTCGCCGTCGAAGTCATCCTGCGGGCCTCCGCTCGGCGCGTGCGTCGAGGCCCAGACGCCGTAGCTCGGAAGCGCGGAGGCGGTCAGGTATCCGGCGGAGTTCATGCCGAAGGCGCCAAAGCCCGGCGCGGATATGCGGGCGAGCTGGGCCGAGGTCAGGCCGGAGGCGCCGGTTCCAAAACGTATCGAAGCGCCGGATACGAAGGAACCGAGGATCTCGAGCGTCCCTCCGGTCCAGTCGACCGCGGCGCTGCCCGAGAAGGTTAGGGCGGCGCCGGCGCCGAGGCGGATCTTCGCGGCGCCGACGATATCGAGGGTGCCAAGCGCGTCGGAGAAGGGGCCGGCGTCGAGGGTGGCGTTTCCGAGCGAGAGCGGAGTGGCGGGAAGGACGTTGCCGGCGCCGAGGGCGAGCGTCCCGCCGGCGACGCTGGTAGCTCCGGTGTAGACGTGGGTGTTGGCCAGCGTCAGGGTGCCATTGCCCGTCTTGATGAGGGAGCCTGAGCCGCTGAGCACGCCGGAGTAGGTCGTGCTGGCGTGGTTGTTGCCGATGGACACGACGCCGGAGCCGAGGGCGAGATTGCGCGAACCGGCGAGGCCGCCGAGGGTGGCGGACAGATTGTTGAGATTAACGGAGCCTGTGTCGGCGGCGTCGAGGGCGAGCGTGGCGTTTTGCAGGGCGCTCGCGTGGCCGAGGCGGAGGACGCCGCTTCCGGCGGCGCGGAAGACGCCGCCAAAGGTGTTGGCGGCGTTGAGCTGGAGCGTGCCGAGGTTGACCACGATGGTGCCGTTCGGACCCGTGATGGGGGCGGATACGGTGATGGCGGTGGAGTTGGCGGAGGCGGTGAGCGTGTGGTCGCCGTCGTTCATCGCGAGTCCGCCGGAGAGGGTGATGGACGCGGAGCCGCCCTCGGCGGAGAGGGCGGAGTCGGCTCCGACGCCGACCGGCCCCGTCCAAGTGAGCGTGCGGTTGGCGCCGGCGACGCGGAGGCTCGCGCCGTTCAAGGCGAGGGCGTTGGCGAAAGTGTAGCTGTTGCCGACGGCATAGAGGGCGCCGTCGTTGAAGGTTACGGGGCCGGAACCGAAAGAGGCGTTGTTCTTGGGTTCCACGACGCCCGAGCCGTGGTTGATGAAACCGCCGCCGTGGGTGTTGACCCCGTTGAGCACAAGGGAGCCGGAGCCGATTTTGGCGAGGGTGAGCGTGCCGCCGGTGTTCTGGAAGATACCGTTGAGCGTGAGCGCGACATCGTTGCCTCCGACGGTGAGCACGCCGGCCCCCGAGGTGCTGTCGACTCGCCCAGAGCCGGTGAGCCCGTTGATGGTTTCAGAGAAGCCGTTGAGATCGAGCAGGCCGTTCACGATCACGTTACCGGTCGCGGAGCCGTTGGGGAGAATGTCAGACGCGCCCAGTTGCAGGGTGGCCCCGGTGGCGATGGTCGTGTCGCCGGCATGGGTGGCCGGGCCGCCGAGGAGGGTCTTGCCTGTGCCGGAGAGGGTCAGCGCGCCATCTCCGGAGACCGCGCCGCCCACGGACAAGACGAGCCCGGCGGCGACGGTCCAGCTCTGGCTCGCGCCAAGGATGAGCGGCGCCGTGATGGAAAGGTTTTCGGTCGCGGTGGAGAGATTTATGCCGCGGGTGCCGAGTTGAAGCGTGTGGCTGCCGCCGATCGAGACGGGACCGGAGGTGGCTGCGACGGTGAGGCCGAGAATGTCGAAATCGGCGCCCAGCGTGGTCGCGAGGTTGGCGGCGGAGGAGCCGTCGAACACCACCGATTCAAGCGAGGTCGGCAGCTTGCCCGAAGACCAATTGCCGGCGGAGGTCCAGGATGCGCCGCTCGCGCCCGACCAAGTGGGCGTGGCGAAGGGGACGATGAACCGCCACTGGGCGGCGTCGGTCGTGGTCGTGGTGGCGACCATGGCGTAGGTGGCCGCGCCGGTGCTGTTGTTGTAGGTCAACTGGAGGCGGGTGGCGGTCGCGGGGTGGTTCAGGAAGAACCAGCCGTGCTGCCGCTCGACCAGGCTCCACTGCACGGCGGTGCCGGTGGTGCCGGACGCCACCAGAGTGGCGGAGGAGCCGTTGGAACTCAGGCGCCGGCCATCCAAGGCGGAGACGATGTAATACTGGCCGGACGTGGGGGCGGGCACGAGGGTCCAATTGACCGGATCGCCGTCCACGCGGATGTTCTGCGCGCCGGCCGCGCTCTGCCCGGCGGTGTTCGCGAGGCGTTTCCGCGTGCCCTTGTTGTGGATGAAGTAGGGTTTGTTGGCGACGACCGAGGCGACGTTGTCCCACGCGGCGTAGAGCCGGCCGAAGGCGGTCAGGTTGCCGGAGGCGTCGATGGAGTTGGAGCGGGGCGCGGGGACGGGCGTGCTCCACGGCTGGGCGGGCTGCGGGTTCTCTGTATCTTCGGTGAAGACAAAGAGCGCGTATTTGTGCAGCCACGACAGGCTTTCGGCGCGCCAGAGGAATTCGGCCAAGGTGTTGTAGTTGTCCTCCTCGGTCCAGCCCCCGGTGCCGCTCCAGTCGACGAAGGAAAACTCGGTGAGCCACATCGGGCGTCCCCAGGTGTTGTAGCCGCCTAGGAGGCTGTTGATCAAACCATCGGCGGAGCCTCCGCCGGGTCCGGGGTAGCTGTGGTTGGCGGTGTAGTCGACGCGGTAGCCGAGGGCGTCGCTTTGGGTGTAGAACGATGCCAGCCAGCCGCTGGTCATGCTGGCGGGGCAGGGCGCCACGAGAGGCTGGTCCATCGCCATGAGCCGAGGCCAGAGGCGGAGCGATTCGCCGATGGTGCGGTTCGGGTCGAAGAGGGAGAGGCTGGAGGGGGCGTTGGGGTCCAGCGAGCGCCCGGATTGATCAAACTTGTCCGGCTCGTTGAAGCCCAGGAGATGCACGGGGCGGCCCGAGGTCCGCCACGCCGAGTAGAGTTTCCAAGTGGAGGCGGCGGTGGTGGACGCGTTCCAGTTGAAGCTGCCCCATTGCATGGGGAAGTAGAACGTGTCGGTGGGCACCGAGGTGGTGGTGAGGCCCCAGTTGTAGGCCCAATTGGCGCGGAAGGTCTGGGTGAAGACCGTGCCTCCGACGCCTTTCTTTGGATAGTGGGTGGAGAAGGTGAATTTCCAGCGCTGGGTCGCTGCGCCGGTCGACGTGTTTTGCACGAGCCGCGCGCCGGCCGCGGTGGAGCCGGACTCCGTGTCGAGCGCCAGCCCGCTCCAGTGGTTGATCAGATAGAAGTTAGTGCCGTCGATGGATTGCAGGATCCAATCCTGGTCCGGCAGGGCGGAGTAGGGGGCGTCGACCAGCCGGGCTCCGGAGACGGTGGAGAGCCGGGCGCCGGAGAGGCAATTGCCGGTGGCGCGATTGAGTAGCCGGTAGGTGCCGTTGCTGTAATTGAGCAGCAACTGATACTGGCCTTGCGCGGTCGTCGCGCCGGCCTGGCCGAGGCCGGGTTGGTCTGCCACGACGGTGATGGAGCGGCTCACCGCGGAGCTGGTGACGGCGTAGTAGGCGTCGTCGTAATCGCCAAAGGTCGCGGTGGGTGCGGGGGAGCCGATTACGCCGGCGCCGAGCGGGTAGCCGGTGTTGCCTGTATTGGCGGGGAAAATGCACAACTCTTGGACGGAACTCGTGGATGCGTTGTTGAATACCAACTGGACGCGGCTGGTGCTGACCGGGCTGGAGAAGAGGATGGCGCGGGCGGAGGCGGTGTTGCCGGTGACGGCTCCCCCGGGAATATCGAGCCAGGCGGCGCCGTCCCAGTAGCGAAGCACGAAGGCGGCGAGCGGGGCGACGCCGGGCGATCCGGAGTAGAGGTGGGCGCCGCCTATTTTGGAGGCGACGCGCAAGTCGATCTCGAGGGTGTTTTCGCCGACGAGGGACGTCTGCCACATCGACGTGCGGTGGGCGCGGCCGTCGGTCGCAAGCAGGGCGAAATTGCCGGCGGTGTTGGCGGTGGCGACGGCGGGCCGCTTGTGGGCTAGGTTGATGGAGAGGTCCGTGCCAACGGGGAATCCTGCGGAGCCGTTCGGCGGATAAAGCGCCAGTTCCTTCACGTGGACGGTGGCGTCGGCGGCATTGTAGAGACGGAATGCGGACGCGACGACCGGCGAGGTGAAAACGATATTCGTATCCACGTTGGTATTACCGGTCACCGACGCGCCCGGCGCGTCGACCCAGGACGAGCCACTGAGATACTGGAGCTTGAAGCTCGTCATGGCGGAACCGTCGTCCACGCCGGAAAAGACCTGGGCGCTTCCGATCTCCACCGGATGAGGGAAGGTTACTTGCGCCCAGTGCGGGCCGGTCCCGCCGCTCTGCCAGCGGTTGTCGTTTCCGACGACGCCGTCGGTGACGTAGGCGGCGAGCATCTGACCGCTCACGGAACTGGTGGTGACACGCTGAAATCTGGCGAGGTTGACGCGGGGCGGGCGCGCGACGCCGGAGACGCTGAACTTGGGTCCCGACGCGGCCTCGTAAGCGAGCGTGGAGGTTTTGAAGCTCACCTGTCCGTTGCCTCCGGCGTTGGTCGGGGTCACGGTGATGAGGAAGCGCACGCCGGTTACGTCGAGGGTCGACGTCAGCGGGGTGTCGAAGACGAGCGCATAGAGCCCCGCCGCTCCGCCGTAGGCGTAGGAGCCGGTGGCGGAGCCGATGAAGACATCGTCACCCCCGCCCACGGCCTCGTCGGCGCCGAGGTAGGTGAAGGCCACCGTCACATTGGTCGCGGTGTTTGTGGTGGAGCTGGCGGCCGAGGCCCAGCCAAAGCCGGTGAGCGTGATCGTGGTGCGCCCCTGGTTTGCGCCCAGCAAGCCGGCGAAGCTGCGGTTATAGGCGCCGGGCGAGGATTGCGAAATGGTGGCGTCGCTGCCGCCGGTGGCGGCGTCGTTGACGAAGAAGGCGGGTCGCAGCGTCGCGGTGACATGCGAGGCCGCGGTGCCGAAGGACACGCTCGCGGCGCGCGCGTCCGCTCCGCCGGCGATCAGCGTCGTGAGCATCGCCAGCACCAGCGCGCCTGTTCGGCGGAAGAGAAGCGGAGAGATTGGCATACGAGGCATGTGGCAGGGGAGGGCGGTCGGGGCGGGGCGTGGGCTGAGTCGGCTGCGGGTGGGGCGGCTGGGTAAACGGAGGGGAACGAGCGTTTCCCGGAGTCTGGATTACCCGCTCCGGTTTGAGCGGAGCCTCGACCAAGCGGACCAAGATATAAAAACGCCTTCCGTCCCGGCCCGGGTGGAAGGCGTGAATTTTAACCGGGCGTGTTTTCTCCGCGCTTGGATCCGGTGGTCGACGCGTCTCAGTTGAACGAGGCGATCTTGGTTAGCTTGGGATCGATGGGGTAATCCAAAATAGCGGTGTGGCCGTCCAGGAAGATGGCCGCGGCGCCCCTGCCGCCGCGGTGGAAGTAGGCGATGCCTTTCAGGGTGTCTTCTGATGGGTTGGTGAACGACGCGTCCACGATGTTGCTCGCGCTCACCTCGTAGCCGCTGCCGCTCAAGGCGTATAGGGTGCGGGAGGGATCGGTGAACTCGTTGATGGTGCGGGGGCGACCGCCGCTCGCGTTGGAGTAGGCGCCCACGCCTTGGACGTTGCGCCCCGAGTTGTAGTTGAAGATCACATTGAACGACCAGGTGAACCCGTAGCGGCCGTAGCTTTTGTCGGTGGCTGGGTCCTGGTTGCGGAGGGGTTCCGGAATGGCGGCGTCGGCCACGTTGGCCAAAGCCTGGACGGCGCGATCCTTCACCACGGCCGCGCCGCCGGCCCCGTTGGGATTGCGGGTCAGGTAGTTCGCGAATTGGCGGAAGGTCGCCTCGGTCGTCGCGTAGCCGGGGTTGTAGGAGTGGGCGAGGATCGCGTTCCGGTTTTCCTGGGCATACAGCATCATCGCCATGCCCACCTGCTTGGCGTTGGAGATCGTCTTGGCGGTTCTCGCCGACTCGCGGACTTTTCCTACGACGGGAATGATGAGGGCCGCCAATATGCCGATTATGGCGATGACGGTGAGCAGTTCGATAAGGGTGAAGGCCTGACGCTTAGCGAGGGAGGGGCGACGGAGCGAGTTCATGGCTTGAGGAAACAGGGGTTTGGGGGAAAGAAACGGAGGGGGCGGGAACGACGCCTTTGACGAGCGAATCGTAGGGTCGGAGGGTGATTTTTCCGCGGCAGGAACGCCCGTCGGCCACGCGGAAATAGGTGTCTTCGCCGACGTCGACGGCGACGGGGTGACGGGTGTAGTTGAAAAGGAACTCCGCGCAGCCGTCGGCGCCCAGGCGGGTTTTGCGGACGACGCCCCGGGGCAGGCGGTCGCGATGAAGTCCGAGCTCGTCGGCGAGGGACTCATAGAATGCCACGCAGCCGTTCTCCTCGAGGCGCGCCCCGATGTAGGCGGCGGAACCGGAGCCCCACGCATTGCGAAGGACAAGCGGCGAGCCGGCGTAAAATTCGGACGCGGCGGTGGCGACCACCCGGGCGCCTTCGGCATGAATTCGCTCAACGATCTCGGTGGCGACGGTCTCGCCGGCGGAGCCGAATATCTCTCCGATGACCCGCACCCGCTCGTCGTCGTGAAGACAGTCGAACTCCTCGTTCCAGAGCCCGAAGACCTCGCGGAGGCCCGGTCCGGGAAAGCCGCCCAGCCAGCAGCGGTTGTGCTCGTCGACGTAACCGGTCAGGTAGGTGGCGACCCACACGCCGCCGGCGGAGGCGTAGCGGGCGAGGCGCTGGGCGGTTTCGCCCGCTAGAGCGAACAGAGCGGGGGTGACGACGATAGAGTAGGCGGAGAAATCGGCGTCGACGGAGACGATGTCCACGTCAAGTCCGGCAAGGCGGAGGGCGCGGAAGTGCTCCACGCAGGCCTCGGTGTGGCGGTCGCCATTGGAGCCTTTTTTCGGTCCGGCCGAGGACTCCAGCGCCCAGCGCGCCTCCCAATCATAGACGAGCGCAACCGGGGCGCGTTCGGGCGTGATGCCGGCGAGAGGGCCGAGCGAGCGGAGAAAGCGGCCGACCTCCGCGCACTCGCGGAAGACGCGCGAGTTCGAGCCGCCCTCGTGGTCGACGACCGCGCCGTGGAACTTTTCAAAGCCGCCGCGGCTTTTGCGCCACTGGAAATAGTGGATGGCGTCCGCGCCGTTGGCGACCGCTTGCAGAACCTCCTGAAGGTGGACGCCGGGGCGCTTGAGCTTGTTGACCTGGCCCCAATTCACTGAGCTGGGGGCGCACTCCATCAGCATCCAAGGAGCGCCGCCGGCCAGGCCGCGCATGAGACTGTGGGTGAAATCCGCGGAAAGGGATTTGCGCCAGGAGTCTTCACGGTCGCCGTGAAGCGGGTAATGGTCGTTGGATACGACGTCGAGGATGCGGGCCCAGCGCCAGTAGTCTGTCCCCCGGTTCGTGCCCATGAGATTGGTGGTGCAAGGCACGTCGGGCGAAAATTCGCGCAAAGGGGCGATCTCGTTCTCCAAGAAGGAGACGTGCTGGTCGTTGACGAAGCGCAGCCAATCGACGGCGAGCGCGTCGATGCTGGGGTCGTGGGTGGGGATCTGCGACCAGTCGGTGAAAGTGTGGTTCCAGAAGGCGGACCACCAGGCGCGGTTCAGCGAATCAAGATCGCCATGGCGCTGGCGCAGCCAGTCGTGGAAGGCGGTCTTGCAGAGATCGCAGTGACATTCGCCCTGGAGCTCGTTGCCCACGTGCCAAAGCGCGAGCGCCGGATGGCGCCCGTAGCGCTGGGCGAGCTCGCGGTTGATGCGGTGCACGGCGGCGCGATAGACGGGCGAGGTCGGGCAGTGGTTGTGGCGTCCGCCGGAGGCTTCGCGGCGACCATCGCGTCCCACGCGGCGGATCTCGGGGTGGCGCTCGGACATCCAGAAGGGTTTGGATGCGCTGGGCGTGGCGAGGAAGACCGACAAGCCGGACGCGGCGAAGCGATCCATGATCGCATCCAGCCAATCGAAGACGAAGACGCCGGGTTCGGGCTCCAGCGCGGTCCAGGAGAAGATGCCGATCGAGGCCGAGGTGACATGCGCGCGGCGCATCAGGTCGACGTCCTCGCGCAGCACGGCCGGATCATCCAACCATTGGTCGGGGTTGTAGTCGGCGCCGTAGAGGATGCGCTCGCAGGAGGGGAGGCGTGGACGGCGTTTCACGTTTAGGCAGGTTTCAGAAGATGAATGAAATCGATCAGACAAAAGTCTGACTTCGGTTTGTTTTGGAATTATCCGCCCGCTTCGGCTCCCGAGTCGCCGGCGGGCGAGACGAGGAGTTTTCGGCTGGTCCGCAAGCAGGGGCTGGGAGGGGGCGAAGCGGGGTGGCCATCTGATGGCTACATTTCTGTCTGAAAACTGTCTGAGTGTCAAAATAAAATCACCCGTCTCTTGCTTTTCACGAAGCGGGCGGCAGATAGAAATCTCGTAATTCTACGCCATGTCCGCTCATTCCCATTTTAACCGCCCCGTCGTAATCAGTCCCGACGCGACGCGCCGGGATGCGGCGAGCGACCAGATCAAGCATTTCATCCGCACCAATCGCCTGGCCCCAGGTGAGAAGCTGCCGACGGTGCGAAAGCTGTCCGAACACTTTGAAATCACGCGCGACGCGGTGTGGCGCGCGCTGCACAAGTTGCAAAAGGAGGAGTGGCTCGAGGTGACGCCGAGCAAGCGCTACGTCATCTCTGAAAGTCTCTACACGCGCATTCTCCGTTCGATCCGTGTGCGGGCGGTTTTCTCCGGCAAGGGCTACATCTATTTTTCCGGGTTTCGCCGCCTGGCCGACGCGCTCAGCCGGGAATGCCGCTATCACAACATCGACCTGCACATCGAACTCCTGCCGCTGCAAAAGAAGCCGGAGCCCGCGGTTTGGGACAATTGCGATCTGCTGATGATCGACAGCGACAGCAGCGGATCGATGCTCGGCGCCTTCTCTTCGTTTCCCGTTCCGGTCATCGGCTTGGACGCAAACTATAGCGACCGCTACCACGCGAACGTCGTCACCGACCATCATCTGGGCGGGCGCATATGCGCCGAGGCGATGCTGAAGAAGGGCGTCCGCGAGGCGGTGGTGGTTTATCACGCCGGCTCCGAAAACAATCCTCGCGTGTCGGCCCGCATCGACGGGTTTCGTCAGACTTGGCTGGAGGGCGGTCGAGCCCTTGGTTCTCTCGCTCTGGTGCCCATAGGCTGGAGCCGGAGTTCCTTCGAAATCGCGCTCAACGTGAAGGACTACCTGGAAAAGACGCCGGCTCGCGGCAGCTATTTCGTGACCGACGGCCGCCTGGCGACGAGTTTTCTCGAGGTGCTGGCCTACCAGAAGGTGGCTGTGCCGGACGAGGTGAGCGTGATCGGCTACGACGGGGCGCAGCGCGGAGAGCTGACCGACCCGCCCATGACCACGATCCAGCAGGATATGGATCGCATCGCGGTGTCGGCGGTGCGGCATATCCAGCTCATCGCCTCGGGCGGCGCGGAGTCTGGTGTGCTTGAGCGCATACCTCCGCTGTTCGTCATGCGCAGTTCGTTCTGAGGCGGCGTTTCGCCATCGGAAGTGGTGCGGCAGGGAAAGGTCCGCATCAGTCGAATTTCAACGTTCTGTGACGACGGTCAAATATCACCGCAGACGGACAAAGCCGGCGCTGAAACCGCTGAGCGACGCGCAAAAGACCCCGAGTGTGCGGGTGTCTCTAGACGCCGTCGATCAGGGGGACGGATAGTGAGCATCCTTTTATCTTGGCGCGCGGCGGGCCTGCGCTCACGGAGGCGATACCGGCGAAGGCGAAATTAACGCACTCGCGTCAAAGTCGGGAGTCTTGCCCGGCCCCGTCCTAGGCGGCGGGCAGATTCCAAGGAGACTGGGCGTTGGAGCGGCGCAGGTTTTGCATCTCCAGCCCGGAGCGGCCGGGGACGGTGTGGCGGGCGAAGAACTCGTCCACGAGGCGGTCGAGCTCCTCGAGGACCGGGTGCGCGGCGGGGTAGTCGATTACATTCGTCGTTTCGCGCGGGTCGGCGGCGAGGTCGTAGAGCGTGTCGGGGAAAAGACCGTTCGGGCCGGGGTGCCGGCGGACGAGCTTCCAGCGCTCGGAGCGAATCATGCGGGAGTTTCCGTATTCGCATATCTGATACTCGCGCCAGTCCGCCGGGCTGTTTTCCGAGGCCAGCGGCAGCAGGCTGCGTCCGACCTGGCCCGGGGAGGGCGAGACCCCGGCGGCCTCGAGGATGGCGGCATGGAGGTCGCAATGGTCGACGGGCGCGGCGACCTCGGCTCCTGGACGGACCACGCCGGGCCAGCGGATGAGCAGGGGGACGCGGATCGCCTCGTCCACGAAGTTCACCGGGATGGTGCCGTTCCCTTTGGTGGCGATACCGTGCTGGCCGTTGCAGTGGCCGTGGTCGGAGGTGTATACGACGAGGGTGGATGAGGCGGCGCCTTGATTATCCAGCTCGTCGAGCACGCGTCCTAGCTGCTCGTCCACCGAAGAGGCGGCGCCGTAGTAGTCGGCGAGCTGGCGGCGGCGTTCCTCGGGATTGGTGCGGGCGGACGGGGGAGTCCAGCGGCGCGTGCCGTGGATGGGCAGGAAGGGCTCATCCGGCACCTCGGGGAAATCGTGGTTGGCGAGGCGGGAGGTGAGGCGGGCGGGCTGGCCTTGGTGGGGTGTGTGCGGATCGACGAGTCCGACACAGAGAAAAAAGGGCCGGTCGCGGTCGCGTTCGCGCAGGAAGCGGACCGCGCGGTCGCCGATGAAACCCGCCGGATGCCCGTGAAAGCTCACCCGCTCACGGCCCTCGTAGAAAGTCTGCGGGCCAAAGCGCGCGTTGGTGCCGGTGGCTTGGGTGAACCATACGTCGAAGCCGGGGGCGGGCGGGGTCGGCGGGGAGGCGTGCCACTTGCCGCAGAGCGCGGTCGCGTAGCCTGAGGCGGAAAGGCGCGAGGCGATCGTATCCAGCGCGCTTATACCGGGAAGTCCGCCGCCGTCCTCGCGCTCCTCGAGCCAGTCGTGCACGCCGTGGCCGGAAGGGAAAAGCCCGGTCCAGAAGGAGGCTCGGGCGGGGGAGCAGACGGGGCAGGGGGTGAAGGCCCGGTCGAAGCGCGCGCCGGTGCGCGCGAGGAGATCGGCGGAGGGCGTTGCGGCGGCGGCATTGCCGTAGGCGCCAAGCGTCCAATAGGCGAGATCGTCGGTGAAAAAGACGACTATGTTTGGGCGGGCTGGGGCGTTGGTCGGCATGGTTGGGGCGGGGCGGGGATCGGCGCTGGCGCGGGCGCATCAGCGGTGGAAAACGCCCTGTTTGACGGGCTCTACCGGAGCGCCGTCCTCGTAGCGGGCGGGCATGGCGGAAGCAGGGCCGATGCGGATGACGGGATGATCGATGCCGGCAAGTGAGTCGGGGATGGTGAGAACCAAGCTGCCCTGAGCATCGCGCCTGATGTCGAGCCA
>JAIXVY010000534.1 GCA_027482505.1 Opitutaceae bacterium
CCTTGCACCAGCAGGTCAAGCACTTCGCGCTCGCGCAGAGTCAGGGTGGCCAGCGCCTCGGACGCGGCATTTTGCGGCGGTAAGGCGGGTGCCGTCGATGGGGCGGCAATGCTCGAGAGTAGCAAAGTTGGATCTATAGGCTTTTCGAGGAAGTCGGCTGCGCCGATCTTCATGGCAAGCACCGCCTGTGGCACCTCGGCGAACCCCGTCATCATGATGACGCGCGCGCCCGGCGCGCGCAGCTGGACCAGCCGCAGCAAGACTATTCCGTCGATGTCGGGCAGGTGGACATCGAGCAGAACGCAGCCCTGCGCAAACTCGGCGATCCGGTCTTCGAAGGCGCCGCCGGTCAAGAAGCCCTCCGCGGCGTGCCCAGCGACTCGCAGCAACGCAAGCAGCGAGTGGTTCAGTGCCGCATCGTCCTCAACCACCGCAACCTTCATGTCACGTCACCTGTGTATAGAGGTCGATCACAAAGCAGGCTCCGCCGCCCGCATTCTCCTCGCAGCGCAATTCTCCGCCATGGGCCGCGATAATCGTGCGGCAGATCGAAAGTCCCATGCCAAGGCCACCTGGTTTGCCTGAAACAAACGGCTGGAAAATGCGGCCCCGCACTTCCTCCGCGATGCCATGCCCGTTGTCGATCACGCGGATGCGGGCTCCCTGGGGCTGGGGCATGAGGCCCAGAGTAATTCGACCCTCAGCCAGACCAGCCACTGCCTCGGAGGCATTGCGCAGCAGGTTCAGCAGCGCCTGCTGCATCATCAACCGATCGACCTCAACGAGCCCGATGTCCGGTAGATCGAGCTCTATTGGCGCCCCCCCTGGGGTGGCGGCGCGGAACATCAGAGCCGCCTCCCCTAGCAGTTCCGCGATGGGCTCTGGCTGCAGCACTGGGGTGCGGCTGAAGAGATCACGGAGCCCATGCATGATGCGTCCAACACGCCTTGCCTGCTCGGCTGCTCGTTCGAGAAGCGACAGCGGTCCGTCCGGTCCGTCCACCCCAGGCAATGCCTCCACGGCACGCTCTATCGCGAAGAGATAGTTTGCAACGGCGGCAAGCGGCTGCGCAGTCTCATGGATGACCGAGGCGAGCGCCTGCGTCACTTGATCCGCCTGGGACAATCGATCCAGTTCATGCTCCAACTTTGCCGCCGCCAGCTTCGCTGCGACCTCCTCGGTTATGTCGCTGTTATACGTAGTCCAGACCACGCTGCCGTCGGGCATTGCATGAGGGCGCCCGATGCCCCGAACCCATTTGAGTTTCCCGGAAGGCGGGATGATGCGCCATTCATGGTACCAGTCCGAAAGCTCCGCTCGCGAGCGTGCGACCGAGGCCATCATCTCGTTTCGGTCATCCGGGTGCACCTGCGCCCAGAGCAGACTTGCATCTGTCACGACTGACTCGGCATCCAACTCCCACAACTCGACGCACCCACCACTGACGAACCCGACCCCGTCAGTCCCGTCTGGGCGCACGATGTACTGGAACAAGGCGCCGGGCAGTTTGTCAGCCAAGTCTCGGACAACCGTTTCGGCGTTGAGATGCATCAACATTCGGTATTCCCCCGCCGTCCTGGTCAGACCACTTTCACAGCGATGTTAATCTAAGGCTCGGGGAGCACGCCAGAACTTCGTCGGAGCCCTATTTCAAAGGCCGCGTCTCACGCGCAGCAGGCCGACCAGCCGGGCCGGATCGAACGGCTTTCGGAGCACGAGATCGACCGACGCAGGGGCTGACGCGATCTCGTGGCCTGTCAGGAGCACGATAAAGGCGTCGGGCGAGCAGGCGCGGATGTGCTGCGCAGCCATGATCCCATCAATCCCTGGCAGCTCGAAGTCCAGAACGAAGGCCGTCGGCAGCGCGAGGTCCGTCTGCTGAAGCATGACTTCCGCGGTCGCAAAGGCCAGCACCGTAAAGCCCGTCGCACGCAGCGCTGCCCGAAGCGAAAAACGCACGGCCTCATCATCGTCAAGGATGACAACAATCGACTCAGGCTTGCCCAGCACTGGCCCCTTATTCAAACTCACGCCCGCATCCCCGTCACTTCGTGAGAAAAGAGGACGGGCAGCAGCGGCTTGCAATACGGAACATTCCCTATGCGCCCGAGGCAGAGCCTACGTCACCATCCCGATATCTAGCTGTTTGCGGCTCCCCTAGTTTCCTTCATGAACAGAGGGGTTCGACATCCCATGCATGGCAAAAAGCCTGGTCACGTGAGTCAGCCGGTTGTTACCAAGCCCAAGCTGCGGCAGGCCCAGATGGGAATGCCGCTGCCCGACAATGCACTCCTGGCGGTCCCGTCCGACGAGGTGTGGCGGCAACGCCAGCGGCGGCGAAACCTCGTGCGAATGGTTGAGACCTTGGCGCAGTCAGCGAAGGCCGAGGGATTTCCGCTGTCCTCGCAGCTCCTTGGGGAGACCGCGAGCAAGCTGCGAGCTACTTTATGACCGAGGTGGCTCGATTTCTTGCTACGGCGTTGTGGTGCGGATAAGTCGATCACCTGCCGGTTGATACGCACCTACCGCTGGTGCCAAGGGCTCATGCAGGGAGGGCGAATGGGACGCAGCACCCAAACGGCCCCTGCCATCCACGTAATCAATATATCAATGGGTTGTTTCACGTTTGGCGTGAGGTCCCACTTTGATGCTGATTCACATCTCCGGCGCGATCTGCCCGCGAAGGGCATGGGGGCGGCGCTGGTTGTGCCGTTCTGGAACACCGCTGCGATGAACCAGCACCTGGCCGAAATCGGCCAGACGGTGGAACCCGGCCGCCACGCCGCGCTGCCGCACGATAGGCCGGATGGCACCTATCCGGTGACGTCACGATGCCCGATAGCATCACGCTGCTACAGCTGCAGCATCACGCTGCTACAGCTGCTGGCGAAATGCCCGGCGTTGAACGTGTGGAGAATTCCTAGCAGTTCACGCGCGATAACGGGCTGTCCAACCGGCTCTTTCGTGACCACGACGATATCACGGGGCATTGCTGCTACCATCGGAACCGTCTGGTCGATCAGCCTTGGCACATCATGTCCCCCGGCCTGCGCGATTAGGCGCATCGGTACTATCCCGTGGGAGTTGGCATAATGGGCATTCAAGGCGCGGCGGCATGTGCTGACGGTCTGGAGATCCGTGCCTAGCGCGCCGGGCAGACGGGCCGGGTGGAGCGGCAGTTTGGCGCGGTCGCGCAGGGGCAGGCTATGCTGGGAAGTCATGCAGCAAGCGGTCAGTGCGCCTTTCGCTTTGCCTCGTCGTCGCG
>JAIXVY010000292.1 GCA_027482505.1 Opitutaceae bacterium
CCCGCACCTGCGGCGCGCTCTGCCTCGGCGAGCTCGATTTTGCCGCCCTCTTCTGGCGGGGCTCTCTCGTCGCCATCACCGGCACCAACGGAAAAACCACCACCACCGAGTTCCTCACCCACGCTCTGCTTGAGGCCGGCCGCGATGCGACCGCCACCGGCAACGTCGGCTTCCCCCTTTCCCAACTCGTCGTCGACCGCCGCGGCGGCGGCCCCGAGTCCATCGCCATCTGCGAGGTCAGCTCCTTCCAGGCCGAAACCTTCCGCCACTTCCGGGCGGACAGCGTCATCTGGACCAATTTCGCCGAGGATCATCTCGAGCGCCACGGCACGATGGAGAGCTACTTCGCCGCCAAATGGCGCCTCCTCGAGCGCTGCATCGGCGGCCACGTCCACGTCGGTTCCAGCGTGCGGCGCCACGCCGAGCTTTTCGGGCAAACCCTGCCCGCCGAGGCCTGCGTTTCCACCGAGGGCGAGTCGGGCGATATCCTGCTTCAGGGCACGCTCTTCGCCGACTACCCGCAGCGGGAAAATTTCCTCCTCGTCGCGGCCTGGTGGCGCGCCGCCGGTCTTCGCGAGAGCATTCTTTACTCCGCCGCCCGCACTTTCGCTCCCGCCCGGCATCGCCTGGAAAGGGTGGGGGAGGCGCTGGGCGCCGTGTGGTGGAACGATTCCAAGGCCACCAACTTCCACGCCGCCGAGGCCGCGCTCGCCCGTTTCCAGTCCCCCGTGCTTCTCCTCGCCGGCGGCAAATCCAAGGGCGGCGACATCGCCGGTTTCGTCCAGCGCATCGCCCCTCGTGTCCGCCACGTCGCGCTCGTCGGCGAGACGCGCCACGCCCTCGCCGCCGCGTGCGTCCAGGCCGGACTGGCCCACGCCGTCTGCGATGATCTCCCCGCCGCCGTCGGGGCGCTCGCCCGTCTCGCCGGCCCCGGTGACCAGGTCCTGCTCAGCCCCGGTTTCGCCAGCCTTGACCAGTTCTCAAGCTACGCCGAGCGCGGGGATCTTTTCGTCAACCTTGTGCGAAACCTCGCCTCCGCGCCCGCCCGGGCCTGACGCCTCGCCCCGCTTTCTCCACTTTTATCAACACAACGAACTAAACATGAAACTCCTCAACGTATTCGGCCTCGTCGTCGGCGCGCACCTCGCCGTCCTCACCGTGATCTTCGCCACGCCGGGCTGCCGCTCCACCGGCAAGCAAAAGCCCCAGCCCGAGGACACGCTCGCCGCCAACGCCAGCTCCGGCGTGACTCCGGTGGACAGCATCGCCCCGACGCCCGCCGCGATGAGCAACTCCGATCTCAATCCCGGCGCCCCGGCCGCCGCCGACGCGCCCGCCACGGTCTCCGCCGTCGCCCCGGTGGCTCCCGTCGCCGACGCGCCCGCCGTCGGCTCCGCTCCCGGCGTGCGTTACGCGCCTTCCCGTCCGGCCGCTCTCCCCGAGGCCGCGCCCCTTGCCGCGCCCGCCGCGGCCAACGCCTCCCATGTCGTCGCCAAGGGCGACAGCCTCTGGTCCATCGCCAAGAAATACGGCATCACGGTCGACGAGCTCGCCGCCGCCAACCAGCTGGCCAAGTCCGCCACGCTCCGTCTCGGCCAGCAGATCGTCGTTCCCGCCAAGGCCTCCTCGCCCGCGCCCGAGACCGACGCCGCCAACACCTACGAGGTGAAGTCCGGCGACACGCTCGGCGGCATCGCCCGCCGCCACGGCACCACCGTCGGCGCCCTCCGCGCCGCCAACAATCTCTCCGGCGACGGCCTGCGCGTCGGCCAGAAACTCGTCATCCCCGGCAACGCCGTGCCGCTCTCCGCGCCCGCCGCCGCGCCTGTCGCCTCCGCGCCCCGCGCCGGCTCGGGCAGCTACACCGTCGTGCCCGGCGACACTCTCGGCAGCATCGCCAAGAAACACGGCGTGAAGGTCGGCGATCTCGCCACGCTCAACACCATCACCGATCCGGCCAAGCTCCGCGTCGGCCAGGTGCTCCGCCTTCCCGCCGGCGCCAAGCTCCCCTCCGCCCCGCGTCCCGCCGCGCCCGCGCCCGCTCCGGCGCCCGCGCCCGCCGCGCCCGCCCCGGTCGAGGAGCCCGCGCCCGCGTCGGTCACGCCCGTCGCTCCGCCCGCCGGCATCGAGCCCATGGTCGTGCCGGTCATCCGCATCGACTAAGTCTAGGCCCGCCGCGCCTTCGCTTCCTTCCTCCGCCCGCCGCCTCGCTCCTCCCGGATGAGTCATCGCGACCTGGATCTGCCCGATCCCTCCGACCCCGCCCCCCGCGGCGCGGGTCTGGGGCCGGTCGCCATCATCCTGGTGTGCGCCTGCGCGCTCGCCATGCTCGGGCTCATCGCGGTCTTCAGCGCCACCGCGTTTCGTTCGACCACCTTCTTCTGGAAACAGGTCCTCGGCCTCGGTCTCGCCGCCGGCGCGGGCTTCGTCTGCAGCCGTATCAATCTCGAATACCTCCGCCGCCACGTCTGGTATGTCGCCGGCGCGGTGCTCGTGCTTCTCCTGCTCGTCGCGATTCCGGGCATAGGTATCAGCGTCAATGGCTCGCGCCGCTGGCTTGGCCTCGGGCCGGTCCGTTTCCAGGTCTCGGAGCTGGCCAAGATCGGCCTCGTCTTCGTCCTCGCCCACTACCTCGCGCTTAACCAGTCCTGCATGCAGGAGTTCAAGCGCGGATTCGCCCTGCCGCTCGCGCTCATCGGCCTGCTGGCCGGGCCCATCATGCTCCAGCCCGACTTCGGCACCACCGCGCTCACCGCCTTCGTGGGCGTCGTGCTGCTCTTTCTGGCCGGCGCCCGCTGGCGCTACATTTTTCTCAGCGTGGGCGGTCTCGCCTCGCTCTTCACCGTGGCCGTTCTGTTCAACCCGAACCGCCTCACCCGCTTCCTCGCCTTCCTCGATGTCGAGGGGAACAAGGACGCCGGCACCTATCAGCTTTACCAGGCCATCCTCGCCTTCGCGTCCGGCGGCGTCGGCGGCGTCGGTCTCGGCCAGGGACGCCAGCAGATGAATTATCTGCCCGAGGCGCACACCGACTTCATCTTCGCAATCGTGGGCGAGGAGCTGGGGCTCTTCGTCACGCTCGGCACCGTGGCGCTTTTCGCGGTGATGTTCATCGCCGGCCTGCTCCACCTGCGCCGCGCGCCCAACCAGTTTCAATACCTCCTCGTCGCCGGCTGCCTGCTCATCATGGCCCTGCAGGCGATCGTGAACCTCGGCGTCGTCACCGGCCGCCTGCCCACCAAGGGCATGTCCCTGCCTTTCGTCAGCGCCGGCATGTCCAACCTCGTGCTCATGGGCATGCTCATCGGCGTGCTGGTCAACACCCGCCGCGCCTGGGTCAGGGAGCAGGTCCTGCCCGGCAGCCGCGATTTTCTGGGATGAACGCCGCGACCGCCACCGCTTCCGTTTTTGCTCCCGCCGCCGCCGCGACCGCCCCCGGCGCGGTCGCCCGGCCGCGGGTGTTTTTGCTCTCCTGCGGCGGCACCGGCGGACACCTCTCGCCCGGCATCGCGCTGGCCGAGGGCCTGGCCGAGCGCGGTCACCGCGCCATCCTGCTCATCAGCCAGAAGAAGGTGGATGCGCGGCTCTCGGCCAAGTATCCCGCCCTGCGCTTCGCGCCCATCCCGGGCACGCCCTTCGGCCTGCATCCTGGAGTGCTGGGACGTTTCTTGGTTTCCCAGGGCAAGGGCTTCGCGGCCGGCCTGCGCCTCGTGCGCGGCGAGCGCCCCGACGCCATCGTCGGTTTCGGCGGTTTCACCACCGCGAGCGTCATTCTCGCCGGCCGGCTCCACGGCGTGCCGGTCGCGCTCCACGAGTCGAACCGCGTGCCGGGCAAGGCCGTCCGCCACCTCGCGCGCCTCGCCCGCCGCGTCTGGCTGCCTCCGGGCGTCGATCTGCCCGGCCGCGCCGGCGATCCGCGCGTGCGCGCCGCCGCCATGCCGGTGCGCGCCGAGATCGCCCGCGTGCCTCGCGCCGAGGCCGTCGCCCGGCTCGGACTCGATCCCTCGCGCCGCGTGCTCGTCGTCTTCGGCGGCAGCCAGGGCGCCACGCCGCTCAACCAGTGGGCCCGCGCCGCCGCGCCGGAACTCGCCGCCCTCGGCGTGCAGCTCGCCTGCGTGACCGGCCTGGGCAAGGGCGAGGCCGCCTTCACCGAAAATCCCGGCCCCGGCGGAGCGCCGCTGCGCTCGGCGTGGATTCCCTTCTGCGACGACGTGGCCGGCCTGCTCTCCGCCGCCGATCTGGTCGTCGCCCGCGCCGGCGCGGGCAGTCTCGCCGAGTTCGCCCGCATCGGCGTTCCCGCCGTGCTCGTCCCTTATCCGCAGGCCGCCGACGACCATCAGCGCGCCAACGCCGCCTGGTTCGCCGAGCAGGGCGGGGGAGTGGTGGTGGATCAGGCGCGGATCGACGGGCTCGCCGCCCAGGTCGCCTCGCTCCTCGCCGACGAGACGCGCCTCGCCGGCTTTCGCGCCGGCCTCGGCCGCATCGCCGCGTTCCCGTCCCTCGACTTCATGCTCGACGATCTGGAGCGAATCGTCGGCTCCCGCGCCGCCCGATGAACGCCTCCGCCGCGCTTCCTTCGCTCTTCGGCGCCCGCCCGCGCGCCCTGCACTGCCTCGGCGTTGGCGGCATGGGGCTGGGCCCGCTGGCGATCTACGCCGCCGAACTCGGCTTCTCGGTCAGCGGCTCTGACGACGCCATGACCGACGCCATGCGCGCCTGGCTGGAGCGCTCCGGCGTGGCCCTCACCGCGGCTGACACGATTCCCGAGGCGGCCGAGCTCGTCGTCGCCTCCTCCGCCATTCCCGTCGCGCATCCCGCGCTCGCCGTCGCCGCCCGGCGCGGTCTCCAGGTGGTGCGACGCGGCGAACTCCTCGCCGAGCTGGCCAAGCATCGCCGCCTCGTCGCCGTGTGCGGCTCGCATGGCAAGACGACCACCACCGCCATGCTGGTCACCGCCCTGCGCGCCGCCGGCCTCGCTCCCGGCTACGTCGGCGGCGGTCTGTTCGCCGACGACGCCACCCCGCCCGCCGCCGCCGGCTCGGGCGATCTTCTCGTGGCCGAGATCGACGAGAGCGATGGCACCATCGACCGCTTCGCCCCGTTTCTCACCGTCCTCGTCAACCTCGACTGGGACCACCCCGACCACTACCGCACCCAGGCCGATCTGGAGAACGCCTTCGCCTCCCTGCTTCGCCGCGCCACCGGCCCCGCCTTGATCAACGCCGATTGCGAGCTCTCCGCCCGCGCCGCCGCCGCCGCCGGTCTGGCTCCCGGCTCCGTGCTCCCGGCTCCCGGCTGCTTCACCTTCGGCCGCTCGGGCGCCTACGCGCTTTCCTCGTGCGCCGCCGCCGGTCCCGCCCGCATCGAGCTCGCCCTCGGGGGGCGTTTCCTGCCCGCCCTGTCCTCCGCCGCGGTGCGCGCCTTCGGCGAGTTCAACGCCCTCAACGCCACCGCCGCGCTCGCCGCCGCCCATCTGCTCGGCGCCGGTCTGCGCCCCGACTTGCTGGCCGGCTACGCGGGCGTGCGCCGCCGCCAGGCCCTGCTCGCCTCCGGGGCTGCCTTCACCGTCATCGAGGACTACGCGCACCACCCGTCGGAGATTTCCGCCCTGCTCGCCGGCCTGCGTCTGCGCGTGCCGGCCGAGGGCCGCCTGCGCGTGGTGTTTCAGCCCCACCGCTACAGCCGCACCGCCCGGTTTCGCGCTGCCTTCGCCGCCGCCCTCTCCGCGGCCGACGACTTGTATCTGCTCGATGTCTATGGCGCCGGGGAAAGTCCGCTGCCCGGCGGCTCCACCTCCGAGCTCGCCGACACCGTGCGCTCCGCCGCGCCGGGCCTCCCGCTCGTGCACCTCGCGGGCGATCACGCCGCCGTCTACAAACGGCTCGGCGCCGAGCTGCGCCCCGGCGACTTCGTGGCCATCGTCGGCGCGGGCGATCTCGACGTCTCCGCCCGCGCCTGGCTCGCCGGCTTCGCCTGGGCCGGCTGGTGGGATCGCGTGGCCGCCGCCCTCCAGCCGCGCGTCTCGGTGGAAACCCGCCTCCAGCGCGAGGTCTCGCTCGCGGACAAGACCACCCTGCGCGTCGGCGGCGCCGCCCGCCTCTACGCCGAGCCGGCCAACGACTCCGACCTCGTCGACCTCGTCCGCGCCGCCCATGCCCTCGGCCTGCGCGTGCTGCCCCTCGGCCGCGGGTCTAATCTGCTCGTGCCCGACGAGGGCGTGGACGCCCTCGTCATCAGCCTGCGCCACCCGTTCTGGGAAAGTTTCGAGCCCCTGCCCGACGGCCGCGTCCGCGCCGGCGCCGGCCTGCGGCTCAAAAACCTCTGCGGCCTCGCCGCCAAGACCGGCCTCGTCGGCTTCGAGTTTCTCGAAGGCATCCCCGGCAACCTCGGCGGCTCGCTGCGCATGAACGCCGGCGCCATGGGCGGCTGGATGTTCGACGTGGTCGAGACCGTCGATTTCGTCACCCTCTCCGGCGAACGCCGCACCCTGCCCAAGTCCGCCATGCACGTGGACTACCGCCACTGCGCCGAGCTCGAGTCCGCCATCGCCCTCGGGGCCGTCCTCCGTCCTCCCGCCGCCGGCGCGAAATCCTCCGCCGAGATCAACCAGCAGATCGACGCCTACCGCGACAAGCGCCGCAAGAGCCAGCCGCGCGAACCCTCCGCCGGGTGCATTTTCAAAAACCCGCAGGGCGACAGCGCCGGCCGCCTCATCGACGCCGCCGGCCTCAAGGGCTCCCGCGTGGGCGACGCCGAGGTCTCTCCCGTGCACGCCAACTTCATCGTCAACCACGACCACGCCCGCGCCGCCGATGTCATTGCGCTCGTCCGCCGCGTCCGCGCCGAGGTCGAGCAAAAGCACGGCGTCCGCCTCGAGCCCGAGGTCCTGCTCTACGGACGCGATTGGAAGGAATTTCTCTAATGTCCGCCGCCGCCATTTCGCCGCCTGTTCGCATCACCGTCCTCGCCGGGGGCGTCTCCTCCGAGCGCGAGGTCTCGCTCGGCTCCGGCGCCGCCTCCGCGTCGGCCCTCGCCCGCCTCTGGCCGACGCGCCTGGTCGACGTCACCGCCGCCGCCCTGCCGCCCGGGCTCGATCCCGCCCGCGACGTGGTTTTCTCCACCCTCCACGGCACCTTCGGCGAGGATGGCGGCATGCAGCGCCTGCTCGACGCCGCCGGCGTCGCCTACGCCGGTTGCGACGCCGCCTCCTCCGCCCTCACCATGGACAAGGCCGCCACCAAGCGCGCCTCCGCCTCGGCCGGCGTCCGCGTGGCGCCCGACCGCGTCTTCGCCGTCGCCCCCGGCTCGTCCCGACCGACCGCGGACGAGTTGATCTCCGCCCTCGGTTCCGAGCGCATCGTGTTGAAGCCCAATGACCAAGGCTCCTCGGTCGGCCTCGCCCTGCCTGAGGATCGCGCCGCGCTCGTCCAGGCCCTGGCCGCCCTCGCGCCGGGCAACTGGATCGCCGAGCCGCGTCTGGTCGGCCGCGAACTTTCGGTCGGCGTGCTCGCCGGCAAGGCCCTGGGCATCGTCGAGATCCGCCCCCGTTCCGGCGTCTATGATTTCGCGAGCAAATACACCAAGGGCGCGACCGAGTATGTCTGCCCGGCCCCGCTGCTCGACGAGGCGACCGCGGCCGTCCGCGTCGCCGCCGAAAAAGCCTTCGCCGCGTGCGGTTGCCGCGACTACGCGCGGGTCGATTTCATCCTGATTTCGCCATCGGAGTTTTTCCTGCTGGAAATCAACACTCTCCCCGGCATGAAAGAGACCAGTCTTCTGCCGATGAGCGCGCGGAGCGCGGGGCTCGATTTCACCGGACTGGTCGGGGAGTTGGTGGGTCCCGCCGTGCGTCGTCTTCAGAAAACCGTCCGTCCTTCCGCGTAGCCGCCCGCCGTGAACCACGCTCCCATTCTTCCGCAGACCGCCCCCACGTGGCGCGACACCCTCGCGCCGGCCGCGGCCCCGCGCCCGCGCAACCGCACCGGGCGCCGGCGGCTCGTCGTCACGGCGCTGCGCCACTGGGTCGGCGTCGGCCTGGCCGTCGCGTGCTTGATTTTTGGATACATCGCCTGGCGCGCCTGGAACTACAACCCCGCCGCCCTCGCCGCGCCCGCGCCGTCCGCGCCGCTGCGCGAGATCGTCGTCCGCGGCGACGGCGCGCTCGGCCGCGCCTGGGTCGAGCGCACCCTCGGCGTCCGCCCCGGCGTGGAGCTCATGTCGCTCGACCTCGAGGCCCTGCGCGACCGCCTGCTCCAGTCCGGCCAGGTGAAGGTCGCCGTCGTGGCCCGCCGCTTCCCCGACGTGCTCTCCGTCACCCTTGAGGAGCGCAGCCCCGTCCTCCGCGTCCGCGCCCAGGGCGCCGACGGCGTCGACCGCCACCTCTTCGTCGCGCGCGACGGCTTCGTGTTCGTCGGCGAGGGCTACGAGGACTCCCTCGTCCAGGGCCTGCCCTGGCTGGCCGGCGTGACGCTCGCCCGCGATCTCTCCGGCCGCGGCTTCGCCCTCGTGCCCGGCATGGACTCGGTCTCCGACCTGCTCGGCACCGTGCGCGCCTCCGCGCCCTCCCTCGCCAAGGATTTCCAGATCGTCTCCCTCGGCCGCTACGCGCGCGACGGCGTCATCCTCGTGCGCACCTCGGAGGTCTCCGAGATCGTCTTCGGCACCCGCGACGACTTCTACCGCCAGATCGCCCGGCTCGACTACATCCTCGACGAGATCCGCGCCCGCCCCGCCGCCACGCCCGTGCGCTCGATCAACCTCGCCATCGGCGGCCGCCAGGTGCCCGTGGCCTTCGAGGCCCCGGTCAAGGAGCCCGCCCGCTCCGGCGCCGCCGCCCCCGCCCGCCCGGCGCGCCCCGCCGCCGCCCCGGCTACGGCCGCGCCCGCCACGCCGACCTTTTTCCGCATCTAAAAAGCCGCCCTTCCCCCCCTTCTCCCGGAACCACCCGCCGTGTCCGCCTTCTCCAAATCCCGCATCGTCGGCGCCGTCGAAATCGGCACCTCCAAGGTCACCGTCCTCGTCGGCGAAGTCGCCGGCCCCAAGCTCAACCTCATCGGCCTCGGCGAGTTCGCCTCCCGCGGCGTGGTCAAGGGCGTCGTGGTCGACTCCCCCGCCGCCGGCGAGGCCACCCACCGCGCCCTCGTGGCCGCGGAGAAAAGCGCCGGCGTGGCGATCGAGCAGGTCTACCTCGCCCAGAGCGGCGCGCACATCGACGGCTTCTACCACGAGGCCACGGTCAACGTCGGCGGGCTCGAGGGCCGCGTCGGCCAGCTCGACATCGACAACGTCTACGCCCTCGCCAAGTCCAAGGCCCTGCCCCCCGGCCGCTGCGTCGTCCACTTCCTGCGCCGCCCCTTCTACCTCGACGGCTCCCTCGTCGCCTCGCCCGAGGACATCCGCGGCGACCGCCTCGCGGTCGGCGTCTGGCACGTGCACGGCGACAAGAACCGCATCACCGACGGCGTGCACATCATCCGCAATTTCAACCTGCCCGTCACCGAGCTCGTCCTCTCCTCCCTCGCCGGCGGCAACATCCTCACCACCCCCGAGGAGCGCCAGCACGGCGTGCTCGTGGTCGACATCGGCGCCGGCACCACCGACTACGCCTACTACCTCCACGGCCGCCCCTACGTGGCCGGCGTCGTCGCCGTGGGCGGCAACCACCTCACCAACGACCTCTCGCTCGGCCTCCGCATCACCGAGGGCCAGGCCGACAAGATCAAGACCCTCTACGGCCGCGCCACCGTCTCGGCCAAGGACCGCGCCGACGCCGTCTGGCTCAACGGCGACATGGGCATCGGCGACCGCCGCTTCCCCCGCATGACCATCGAGCAGATCACCACCGCCCGCGTGCGCGAGCTGCTCGAGGTGGTGCGCAAGAAGCTGGGCAACATCTACGCCCCCGGCGACACCCTCGCCGGCGTTGTCATCACCGGCGGCACCTCCGCCCTGCCCGGCATCGACGAGGCCGCCGCCCGCGTCTTCGAGGTCCCCGCCCGCATCGGCTCCCCCCGCGTCGACGTCGCCGACAAGCTCCGCCACCCCGCCTACAGCACCGCCCTCGGCCTCCTTTACCAGGGCCTCTCCCAGCAGATCGAGACCGCCGCGACCAAGCCCGTCGGCTTCATGGGCAAGTTCCGCAAGGCCGTCGATTCCCTCGCGCGCCTGTAAACGGCAAAACCTGAAACCTGGAGACCTGAAACCTGAAGTGATCACACCACCGGGATCACGCCGCTAAACTCCGGCTTCCGGTCTCAGGTTTCCGCGCCTCATCCCTCTTCTCCGATGTCCTCCGACGCCTCCTCCGAGCTGCCGCTCCCCCTTTCCGCCGACCTCTTCACCGACCGCCGCATCGCCATCAAGGTCGTCGGCCTTGGCGGCGCCGGCGCCAACGCCGTCGATCGTCTCAAGATGGAGAACCTCGACCGCCTCCAGATGGCGGTCATCAACACCGACGCCCAGGCCCTCGCCGCCTCCCCGGTGCAGGACAAGGTGCTCATCGGCGCCGCCATCACCCGCGGCCTCGGCGCCGGCGCCGACCCCGACCTCGGCCGCCAGGCCGCCGAGGCGGACCGCGAGAAAATCGCCGCCGTGGTGAAGGACTGCGACCTCGTCTTCCTCGTCGCCGGCATGGGCGGCGGCACCGGCTCGGGCGCCGCGCCCACCGTGGCCGAGATCGCCGCCGAGCACGGCGCCGTGGTCATCGCCTTCGTCACCTTGCCCTTCAGCTTCGAGGGCGGCCGCCGCGCCAAGCAGGCCGACGACGGCCTCCAGGCCCTGCGCAAGGTGTGCGACGCCGTCATCCCGCTCCCCAACGATCTCCTCCTCCAGGAAGCCGCCGAGGGCGAGACCGTCCTCGACAGCTTCGCCCGCGCCGACGAGTGGCTCGGCCGCGGCGTGAAATCCATCTGGTCGATGATGTTCCGCACCGGCCTGATCAACCTCGACTTCGCCACCCTCCGCCAGGCCTTCCACACCCGCGGCGGCAAGACCCTCTTCGGCCTCGCCACCGGCGCCGGCGCCGACCCCGTCGCCGAGGCGCTGGACAACCTCAAACTCTGCCCGCTGCTCTCCACGCCCGAGTTTGCCCGCAAGGCCGACCGCCTGCTGGTCAACATCGTCGGCGGCACCGATCTCACCCTGCCCAAGGTCAACGAGATCATGGCCGCCGTCACCGAGCAGTTCGGCAAGGAGGCCCACGTGATCATGGGCGCCGTGATCGACGAGACCTGCCAGGGCCGCGTCGAGCTCATGGTCCTCGGCACGAGCGATGTCGGCGCGCGCGTCTTCACGCCCCGCCGCGCCCCGGCCGGCCGCTCCCGCGGCACCGCCCCGGCCGTTCCCGCGCCGGCCGCCGATCCCGTCCTCGCCATTTCCGCCGCGGACACGCCGTCGGCCGCCCCCGCCGCCGCGCCGGCCGCGGAGGCCCAGCTCGACCTCGGCGGCGAGGCCGCGGCCAAGCCCGCCCGCAAGCCGCGCCCCGGCGCCGCCCCGGAGGTTCCGGCCGATCAGGTCGAGCTCAGCTTCGGCGAACACGAGACCCGCGGCCGCTTCGAGAAGAGCGACCGCAACCTCTTCGAAGGCCAGGACCTCGACGTCCCCACCTACCTCCGCCAGGGCCTCAAGCTGCACCTCGGCTAAGCGGCCAAGCTCGGCCGGGGCATCCGGTCGGTAGTTAACCGCGGATTGCGCGGATGGGCGCGGATTGCTCGCGAGCGGCGGAGTGTCTCGCCGCATGCGACCGGAGCCCAGAATAGTGACCACGGATCGCACGAATATTCACGGATAAGGTCGGCTCGCCGCGCCCGTTCATGTCAGGCCAAGCGTTGAGACCATTCAGGCTTTAATTACAGACGGCTTTGGTAAAACAGATACCGAACCTACGAGCGGCCGGCTGGCCTCTTATCTGTGCAATCGGTGTAATACCACCGGCTGAATACATTCAGACATTAACCAAGAATTTCACGGATATGCACGGATGGGGCGGATTGTATCCGTGATTATCTGTGAAATCCGTAGTCGAAAAATTGAGGCCCTAAAGTCCAAAGCTAAAATCCAAGAAGCAGCAGCCTTGGGTTTTATCTCGCGCCCCATCTGCCGGTCGTCAGCCAAAGCCATGCTCGCGGCGGTGCCAGGCGAGGTGCTCGCGGGCGGGGCGAAGTTTTGTAGACGGCGCGAAGTGGAGAGGCCGCGACGCACAGGCGCGAAGGGAGAAGCCGCCAAGGGGAAATTCTTCCGCGAAGGCGCTGGCCGGCTTCACGAGCACCCGGAGATCGTCGTCGGCGCTCCATAGGCCCATATCGAAGAGAGCGTGAGCGGTGGGCGTCAGGGCCAGGCCGTTGTCGAGCGCGTCGTTGCCGCGCACGCGATGTGCCTCGATGTGGGCCGCCTCGATAAGCTCGCGCTCGTCTTCGCCTGCCAAGGTAAGGTGATAACTGGTGAGCGCGCAGGTGTAGGCGTAGCCGGAAGGAATCTGACTTTTGAATCGGGCGGATCGTCCTCGCTTCTTCGCCTCACGAAACGCCGCTCGATCCGCGCGGTAGCCGTCGAGTTCGGTCTCGTTGACTTCGCCTTCAAAGCCAAGTTGCGCGGCCAGTTGAACCTGTTCCAGAGGTGGGAAGTAGCTCCCGACCAAGCGCCGTCGAAGCGCCGACCGAAACGTGGAATAGCCGAAAAGCGCCAGAAGATCGTCCGGGAGAATCGCAAAGGCCGTGGTATCTTGTGAAGTAGATGGGCGGCCTTCGGTATCGAAGACCCTCCAGACCCGATCCATTTTGGAAGACAGGGCATGGAAGGGCATCCGAATGATTCCCCTGTTGCCACGACGCTCTTGCACGACCGGCCAGAGGTCGCGGAAGCGCGCGATGTCGTCCCAGG
>JAIXVY010000172.1 GCA_027482505.1 Opitutaceae bacterium
CGGTGGCGGCGGGCGTGCCGGCGTGGGGCTTGGCGATGCCGGCGAGGATGGCGCCGGGGATGGCGAGGTTGCCCAGGAAGTAGACTAAGGCGACGGCGGCCACGGCCTTGCGCAGGGCGCAGGACCACTTGTTGCTGCGGAGGCCGAGGGTCTGGAACATCGAGTCGGCGCCGTGCCAAAGGTGAACGGCAAGAAGACCGGTCGCGAGGATGTAGAAGCCGGAAACGAGCGGATGGGAGAAGCCGATGAAGATCATCGAATAGACGTCGTGCACCTCCGCGCCCTTGGCGGCGAGCGGGATGCCGAATTCGCGGACATCGTGCCCGATGGTCCAGACGGGCAGGCCGCTCTTGTAGTATTCGGTGCCGACCAGGCCGACGGTGAAGTGCAAGATGTGGTAGACGACGAAGGCGAGAACGACCAGGCCGCTGATGCGCATGGTCCGGGAGGCGACGCCGGCGGCGAGCCACTTGTGGACGCCGTAATTGGCGGGGCCGCGGGCGGCCTTGTTTTCCAAAGTCAGGGCGATGGCGGCCCAGACGTGGATGGCGACGGCGGCAAGGAGCACGAGGCGGACGAGCCAGAGGGCGGGGCCGAGGCCTTGGAGGAAGTGGGCGTAGCCGTTGATCTGGTCGGGGTGGCCGAAAACCTGAAGATTCCCGAACAGGTGCCCGAAGGCGAAGCCGGTGAGAATCAGGCCGGAGAGGGCCATGAGGAATTTTCGGCCGATGGAGGAGCTGAACAAGTTGGCGAGGAGGCTCATCGCGGAGAGGTCGGTGCGGGTGCTGAAGTCAGGGTCGGCGCGCAAAATGCGCGTGGTCGGGTGCGAGACCTAACGGCCAAGGGCGGGGCTTGTAAAGGACGCGCCTCCGCCATGCGGGGGACTAACATTGCATATTAGCCGCGCTGGAGCCGGCGCGCAGCGGGTCAAATGACGCTGGGGATGAGCAGGCCTCGCCAAGCAAAGGCGAGAAGGCGCGGCGCATTCTTACTTCGCCAGGGGCTTGAGCAGGGCGAACTTGCCCGAGGCCGCGGGGGCGATGAGGCGCTTGCGGAAGGCGGCCACGCGGGCTCCGTCGCCGAGCACGGCGGCTATTGCCTCCTCAAGCCCGGCCGGGGCGCTCTCCTCCGCCACGTAGTCGAAGTTCCATCGGGTGTCGCTCGCCTGCGACAGGCTGTAGTGCCAGCAGGCGAAATCGGCCGGGATCGCCGCGTCGATCTCGGTGGGCGAAACGATGGACCCGTCGGCGCGGAAATGCAGGCCGCCCTCGCGACCCAGCACGCGGTAGCCGGTCGGCAGCCGGCGCACGACGTCGCCGGTGTGGTAGCGCAGCAAGGGCATGGCCTCGCGGTCGCGGGTGGTGACGTAGAGCTGGAACACGTCGTCGAGGCCGCGGTAGGGCGCGAGTTCCACGAAGGCGTTGCCGTCGATGACGCGCGAGTCGTCCTTGAAGGCCTCGCCGACGAAGATGTAGCCCGCCTCGGTGGACCCATAGAGGTCGACCTGCGGGGCGGGGAAAGCCTCGGCGATGCGGCGCGAGTGGACCAGGCTGGCCTTGCCGTAGGTGAGAATGACCGCGCGTATCGAAGGAACGGATACGCCGCGGCGTTTCGCGGCGCGGGCGAGCAGGGACAGGTAGATGGGCTCGCCCTCGAGCACCTCGGGCTTGACCGCCTGCAGCTCGGTCACGATGCGGTCCCACTCGGTTTCGGGGAAAACGAAGGGATCGCTGGTGAGGTTGAGGTAGACCGTGCCGTCGAAGTAGCGGTGCGGGAAGGGATGGTCCTCGTAGGGGCAGAGGTTCGACGAGCAGCCGACCGGCGCGAGGATGCACTTGCGGTAGGGCCGGTCGGCGTAGGGCGCGAGCAGCGGGTGGGCTCGGTAGGCGCGGGCGAGCTGGGCGTTCCACCAGCCGTCCTCCATGATGACGGTCATGGGGCCCTGGGTGGTGCCGGAGGTGGACTCGTATTCGTAGCGCTTCTCGTCGAGCCCCTTTTGGATGACCTGGTAGTCCTCGAAAAAGGCCTCGTGGCCATGGGTCACGATTTCCTTTTTCGAAAGCGCCGGGATCTCGCGGTAGCAGGCCCAATGCAACGGCTCGCGGTGCAGCGGAAAGCGCTTCCCGTAAAGGGGACTGCGCTCGTAAATGCGCCGGATCTCTTGTTCAAGCGGCGCGGGCAGACGCGCGGGAGCTTCGCTGGCGAGCAGTTCGGGGGAGTTGGCGAAGACGGGCGCGGCGGACATCGATGTTACCTGGACATGGAAAAAACGACGGGGCGGCGACCAAGTCAAATCAGGCGGACGGTTAAGCTCCGCCGCGACAATCAGCCCCGTCCGGGACCGGACCGCCAGAGCGGCTCGAAAAACAAGAGCGCGTCCAGCACCAGACTGTGGGTGATGCCACCCGAGCGGGCGCGGGCATAGACCTCGGGCACGGGCACGGCGGCGATTTCCATCTCCTCGTCCGCGTCCCACTCGACCTCGCGCGTGCGGCGGCAGTTCTCCACCAGGACGAGATGGCAGCGGTTGCGCATGAAGGCGGGGTTGGGGTGAACGCTGGCGAGCAGTCGCGCGTTTTCGCCCGCGTAGCCGGTTTCCTCCAAAAGTTCGCGCACCCCGGCGGCGACGGGATCCTCGCCGCGCTCGATCACGCCGCCCGGGATCTCCCAGGAAAACGCGTCGATGCCGTAGCGGAACTGGTTCACGAGCACGAGGCGGTCGTCGACGGTGTGGGCGAGCACGTTCACCCAGTCGGGCGCGTCGACCACCACGAAATCGCGCGTGACGCCGCGGCGCGGGTGGTGGAAAGGCACGCTTTGCAATTCGAGGATGCGGGTGCGCTGCAAGGAGCGCGGCTCGCCGCGCCTCCAGCGGGCGGGGCCGGAGGAGGAAGCGTCGGAGCCGGGTGCGGTATCGTCGGGCATGGGCGAAAAAAAACCTCCCGCCGGCGAAGGCGGGAGGCAAAAATTCAAAACACGCGGGGCGCGCGGATCACTTCTTGGGCAGCTTGATCTTCTGGCCGACCTTGAGCTTGGCCCAGTCCACGCCGGGGTTCACGGCCTGGAGGTCGGCGAGCGAGATGCCCTTGGCACGGGCGATCTTGGCGCCGGTGTCGCCGCCGGCGACGACGTATTCATCGGGACCGGCGGTCACGGGACCGGAGGACTTGGCGGAAGCCTTGGGCGCCTTGGTGGCGGCCTCCTGGAGCTTGGCGAGCTCGCCATTGATCTTGCCCATCTCGCCGGCGACGGCGGTGAAGGCGTCCTGGGTGGAGCGTTGAAGAGAAGCGATATTGCTGGAGGCGCGCTCGGCGGTGGCCTTGGCGTCGGAAGAGCTGGCCTCGACGCCGTCGATGCGGGCGACCTGGGCGGCGACCTGCTCGGTGGCGGCACCGGCGGCCTTGTTGGCTTTGGAGGCGTTGGCCAATGCGATGCCTCCGAGAAGCACGCCGACTAGACCGGCAATAAGACCTGCGATGGGCAGGTAGCTGGGGGAGGATTCGCGCGAGATCGTGTCCATTTGTGAAAAGTTTCGCCTTTGTGGCTACGGGGTGAGCGAAAGCGATTCAAGCAGAGATTGGCCCGATAGACGGATTATGCGGCCGATCTCATTCGTTGGTCGGGGCGATAGGATTCGAACCTACGACCTCCTGGTCGCAAACCAGGCGCGCTGCCAGGCTAAGCTACACCCCGAGACAACGAAAGGAAACGGCGAGCAGGGAGGGCGGGACTACCGGGCGAGTCAATGCTGGTGTCACGTCCAAAACGCAAAATCGCGGCAAAACGAAACCCGCCGTTTGGGGCCGCGGCGGGTTCGTCGGGAATCTCCCAGAACCAATGGGAGAAAGGGAGAGAGTTGGGCCGGAAGCTTTATTTCGCGGCGGGGAAGGAAACAGCGGCCGCAGCGGGCTGTGAAGCCGACGGGGCGGCGACGGGAGCAGGCGAGGCGGGCAGATTGGCGCGAAGCTGCATGGAGCGCTGCGCCCAGAGCCCCGAGGGATCGGCGGCGAGCACGAGCTCGACCCACTTGTTGGCCTGGTCGATCTGGCCGGCGTCGCGGGCCAGCACGGCGAGATGGTAGCCGGCCTCGCCGCGGAGCGTGCGGGAAAACGCGGTGTCGTTGGCAAGGGCTTCCAAGGCGGTCTTCGCCGCGGCCGCGTCGCCGGACTGAAGGATGGCGAGCGCGGAGCCCAGCCGGGCGCGGTCAC
>JAIXVY010000220.1 GCA_027482505.1 Opitutaceae bacterium
GCCTTAAATACGAGAGAGCCGACCAAAAGAGTATTAAAAACAGAACTATCGGTATTACCCGTAGAATTCGAGTTATTAACATCAATGGTGCCGTTCGAAAAAGTTAACGACCCAGTCCCGCCAAATGTATACCTAGGCTGAGTGATATTGATCTCCCCAACACTAATGGCACTACCTACAGTAACCGTCTTTGAACTCGTTGATCCACCGAAAACAGCCCTATCCCCGAATCCATTCACCCAAGCAACATAAGGCACAGCTCCGGCGTCCCAATTCTTAAGAGTTGAGTTCCAAGTGCCGGCATTTCCTGCACTCACCCCATTTCCATTTCCAGCTATGTCAACAGTGCCCCCATCCCAATATAGAGTAGCGGCAAATACACCAGGCGTAAGCATGAACCCCGCAGGCAATAAGGCCATAGCCGCCAACAAACGACGTGCGGCAATAAGACGGCAAAAAACCGGGATTTTAGGAGAAGAATCCATAAGAGTATGTAACTAAAGCAAAGTTGCAGATACGAAAAGCAGTCGGCCGCAAAGAACCGACGCCAAGGCGGCGAATGAGAATGGGGAATAAAGCTGCGGGTGAGACTAAGGGGGATTCCCGCACTGCATTTGAATTAAGCCCCACTAGGATGATGCGAGTGCAATTTAAAGGCCCCAGAGACAAAGACCACGATTTGTTGCATCAAGTTTTGCCGCAAACCCTTCTAAAGAGTCGACCTAGCGCCAAAAACTAAATTCATCGCACCCGACTTCACTGCTCCAACTGCGAACGACCCACGACGCATACGACTGAGACTCAATCACCCATATTCGACTTCTTCGTCGACACTTTCTGCGTCAAACAAAGCCTCCACAGCATCGCCTTAAAAAAGCGCCGAGCTCTTAAGGTAGGCAAACGCCACCTATTCCCCCCCTATTGGCGACCAGTTGAAATCGCTAATTTAAGTCCGACACTGTCGCTACCTTTCGAAGAGGATTTATATGCAAATATCCTCCAATCGTTTTCCCATGCCCATGGCGGTCGCTGATTACCTAGGCTAAAATCAACGCATAAACACAAACATCCCATGCGGTTTTTCGTTGCCCGCACCGCCGTTTGTTGTCTGACAACTTTACACTTTCGGACCAATGCGACTTAAGGATAAATTAGTTTTCCTCACCGGCGGCTCTACCGGGATTGGGTTTCACTGCGCCGCCGCCTATGCCCGCGAAGGAGCCAAGGTCGTGATCGTCGCGCTCGATGAGGCCGAGTCCTCGGCCGCCGCGCGCAAACTCGGCGACGGCCACATCGGCTTCGCCTGTAACATCGCCAAAGACGCGGAGGTAAAAGCCGCCATCGAGCGCACGCTCGCCGCTTACGGACGCATCGACGTCATCCACAACAACGCCGGCGTCGCCAGTCCGAGCAAGCCTCTGCACGAGACCTCAGACGCCGAGTGGGACCTCCTTATGGACGTCAACCTGCGCGGTGTGCTGCACACCACTCGCCACGGTCTCGACGCCCTCCGCACATCCAAGGGCAACATTCTCAACACCTCGAGCCTCGTCGGCGTGATCGGCCAGTCGCTCCACGCCGCCTACACCGCCACCAAGGGCGCGCTCAATACGCTCACAAAATCCATGGCCCTCGACTACGCGCCTTATGGCGTGCGCGTGAACGCCGTGTGCCCGGCCGGCGTCTGGACGCCCATGCTTCGCCAGTGGGCCTCCGAGCAGCCCGACCCCGCCGGCATCAATCGCTACCTCGACGATATTCACCCGCTAGGCTACTGTCCCGAGGGGGACGTCATCGCCGACGCCTCCGTTTTCCTCGTCTCGGACGAGGCCCGCTTCGTCACCGGACACATCATGCACGTCTCAGGCGGCGCGGAAATCGGCTACCGCCGCTAAGTCGCCCCCGCAACCTCGTTGCGACGCTTTACCCGCCCGCCCAAACGCCGCCTGCGCGCAGCCTAGTCGTCCTCTCCCTGCCTTCTCATGCGCCCCCTTCTCTTAGCCCTCGCCGCCCTTTCCATAGCTCCCGCCATGACCTCCGCTCCCGCCACCGGCCCCGTGCCTACTGCATCTCCCGAAGCCATCAAACGCATCCGCTGGTGGGAAGACGCCAAGTTCGGCCTCTTTATCCACTGGGGCCCCGTGAGCCTGGCGGGAACCGAGATAGGCTGGTCGCGCAAGGCCGAGCGGCGCGGCTACTGGCAGGGCGGCGGCTCCGTGCCACCGGATCGCTACGACAATCTCTACAAGAAGTTCAACCCAGTCGCCTTCGACCCCGCCGAGTGGACCGCCATCGCCAAGGACGCCGGCATGAAATACGTCGTGCTCACCACTCGCCATCACGACGGCTTCAGTCTCTGGGACACCCAGGCCAACGACTACAAAATCACCTCGTCCGAAAGTCCCTACCGAAAGGACATCGTGAAGATGCTCGCCGACGCCACCCGCGCCGCCGGTCTGCGCTTCGGCGCCTACTACTCGCAGCCCGACTGGCTCAACCCCGACGCCTTCACCGAGCGCCACGCGAATTACCAAGCCTACATCTTTAACCAGGTCCGCGAGCTGATGAGCAACTACGGCCGCGTCGACATCCTCTGGTTCGACGGCCTCGGCAAAAGCGCAAACGACTACGGCGCCGTGCCCATGCACAAGATGGTGCGCGAGCTTCAGCCGCAGATCCTCATCAACAACCGCAACGGTCTGCCCGAGGACTTCGACACGCCTGAGCAGCGCGTCGGCACCATGCAGATCAACCGCCCCTGGGAAAGCTGCATCACCATTTGCCGCCAGTGGGCATGGATGCCGAACGACGTCATGAAGCCACTCGACGAGTGCCTGCGCATCCTCGTCTCCACCGTCACCGGCGGAGGCAATCTCCTCCTCAACGTCGGCCCCATGCCCGACGGGCGCATCGAACCGCGCCAGGTCGAGCGTCTCCGCGAGATTGGCGCCTGGCTTCGCGCCAACGGCGAGGCCATCTACGGCACCCGAGGCGGCCCCTTTCGCAATGGCACCTGGGGCGGCTCCACCTATCGCGACAACACCATCTACGTCCAACTTCTGCAGGCCCCCGTGGGCGGCAAAGTCCGCCTCCCCGCCCTGTCCCATCGCCTCGTCTCCGCGCGCTTCCTGAACGCGGACCGCGACGTGGCCTTTGCGCAAAACGATGACGGCATCACGCTCGACCTCGGCGCGAACGGTTTCGCCGGCCCAGTCACCATCCTCAAGCTCACCGCCGAAGAGTCCATCACGCCCGGACAGGCGCTCGGCCTGAAAGGCGGCGCCTTCGACGATGTCTCGCTCTACGGCACACCACGCCAAGCCGACGCTATCGCCACCGCGTCCACCGGAGAAGTGGTGAAAGAAACCGATGGTCGCCTGACGGTGAAAACCAAGAACGAATCCAAGCCCTCCCTTACCCTCGATCTCGGCGCACAACGCGAGCTCACCGCCTTCTCCGCCGTCGGTATCGAGCACAACGCTTTTAACAGCAACGTGGACCTTCACCTCGCCATTTCCAGCGACGGCGAGAAGTGGGAGGAGATCTACCGCGGCTCCTACGGCCTGCCACAGTGGGAACTGCCCATCACCCAGCACGTCGCGGGCATCCAACACCCGGGCCGCCCCGCTCGCTTCCTCCGCGTCTGGATCGATTACGGCCCAGGCGGCGGCAGCCTCAAGATCGGCAGGGTTTCTCTCTTCGCAAAGTAAGCTCCGGCCCGAACCACCATGCGCCTACTACCCCTCGTCGCCGCAAGCTGGCTAGCGTCGTTAATTCCCGTTTTCGGTAACACCGCGCCGACCGCGAACACCACGCCCGCGAACGTGGCCCCGCCCGACCTGGATTGGTGGCGCGACGCCCGCTTCGGCATGTTCATCCACTGGGGCCCCTCCTCGCTCACCGGCCAGGAGATCAGTTGGTCGCGCGAGAAATACGGGA
>JAIXVY010000119.1 GCA_027482505.1 Opitutaceae bacterium
CGCCCTCGTCGCCTCCGCCCGCTAACTCCCCGGCCCCGCTCCACGCTCCCATCTCCCTGCTCTAACATGGCCACCCTCGATTCCAAGATCCCCTCCGGCCCGCTCGCCGACAAGTGGCGCAAGCACAAGACCGAGATCAAACTCGTCAACCCGGCCAACAAGCGGAAATACCACGTCGTCGTGGTCGGCGCGGGCCTCGCCGGCGCCTCCGCCGCCGCCTCGCTCGCCGACCTCGGCTACCAGGTCACCTGCGTCGTCTTCCACGACTCGCCGCGTCGCGCCCACTCCATCGCCGCGCAGGGCGGCATAAACGCCGCCAAGAATTACCAGAACGACGGCGACTCGGTGTATCGACTTTTCTACGACACGATCAAGGGCGGCGACTACCGCGCCCGCGAGGCCAACGTCCACCGCCTCGCCGAGGTCTCGGTCAACATCATCGACCAGTGCGCCGCCCTCGGCGTGCCTTTCGCCCGCGAATACGGCGGCCTCCTCGCCAACCGCTCCTTCGGCGGCGCGCAGGTCTCCCGCACCTTCTACGCCCGCGGTCAGACCGGCCAGCAGCTCCTGCTCGGCGCCTACTCCTCGCTCTCCCGCTGCGTCGGCCAGGGCACGGTCAAGCTCGTAACCGAGCACGAGATGAGCGACCTCGTCGTCGTCGACGGCCACGCCAAGGGCATCATCGCCCGCGATCTGAAGACCGGCAAACTCGTCCGCTTCAACGCCGACGCCGTCATCCTCGCCACCGGCGGCTACGGCAACGTCTTCAATCTCTCCACCTACGCCCGCGGCTCCAACACCACCGCCATCTGGCGCGCGTTCAAGCGCGGCGCCTGCTTCGCCAACCCCTGCTACACGCAGATCCACCCGACCTGCATTCCGGTCTCCGGCGACTACCAGTCGAAGCTGACGCTCATGTCCGAGTCGCTCCGCAACGACGGCCGCATCTGGGTGCCGAAGAAAAAGGAGGACGTGAAGAAGGCCCCGGCCGACATCCCGGAGGAGGACCGCGACTACTTCCTCGAGCGCATCTATCCCAGCTTCGGCAACCTCGCCCCGCGCGACGTCTCCTCCCGCGCCGCCAAGCGCATGTGCGACGAGGGCCGCGGCGTCGGCGACACCGGCCTCGGCGTTTACCTCGACTACTCCGACGCCATCCAGCGCTACGGCAAACAAGCCGCCGCCCGCGCCAATCTCCAGAATCCCTCCGCCGCCAAGATCACCGAGCTCGGCAAGGCCGCCGTCGCCGAGCGCTACGGCAACCTCTTCGACATCTACAAGGAGATCACCAACGAGAGCGCCTACGAGCAGCCCATGCGCATCTACCCCGCCGTCCACTACACCATGGGCGGCCTCTGGGTGGACTATAACCTCATGAGCAACGTCCCCGGCCTCTTCGTGCTGGGCGAGGCCAACTTCTCCGACCACGGCGCCAACCGCCTCGGCGCCTCCGCCCTCATGCAGGGCCTCGCCGACGGCTTCTTCGTCATTCCCTACACCATCGGCGACTACCTCGCCGGCCAGAAGCCCGGCAGCCGTCCCTCCGCCGACCGCCCCGAGTTCGCCGCCGCCGAGAAAAACGTCGCCGACATGATCGCGAAGCTCCTCTCGATCAAGGGCAAGGAGCCCGTCGCCCACTACCACAAGCGTCTCGGCAAGATCATGTGGAACTACTGCGGCATGAGCCGCACCAAGGAGGGCCTCGCCAAGGCCATCGCCGACATCCAGGCACTCAAGCAGGAGTTCTGGTCCGGCGTGAACGTCCCCGGCTCCGCCGAATCGCTCAACCAGGCCCTCGAGCGCGCCCTCCGCGTCGCCGACTTCATCGAGCTCGGCGAGCTCATGTGCCGCGACGCCCTCACCCGCGAGGAGAGCTGCGGCGGCCACTTCCGCGAGGAATACCAATGGCCGGACGGCGAGTGCAAACGCGACGACGAGAAGTTCGCCCACGTCGCCGCCTGGGAATACCAAGGGGAGGGCAAGGAGCCCCTCCGCAACGTCGAGCCCCTCAACTACGAGACGGTCAAGATGAGCGTGCGCTCCTACAAGTAAGCCGCGGCGTCACCACAAACCGGATACAGTAAACACCCAACCCACCGCTTCCCATGGTCGCCGAAAACAGCACCAAGCCCATCTCCATCACCCTCCGCGTCTGGCGCCAGGCCGGTCCGAACCAGCCCGGCAAGTTCGTCGAGTATCCCGCCAGGGACCTCAACCCGAACATGTCCTTCCTCGAGATGCTCGACGTCGTGAACGACGGCCTCGAGGCCAAGGGCGAGGAGCCCATCGCCTTCGCCCACGACTGTCGCGAAGGCATCTGCGGCACCTGCTCGCTGATGATCAACGGCAAGCCCCACGGCCCCCACCGCGGCATCGCCAGCTGCCAGACCTACATGCGCAGCTTCGCCGACGGCGACGTCATCGTCGTCGAGCCCTTCCGCGCCAAGCCCTTCCCCGTCCTCCGCGACCTCGTCACCGACCGCGGCGCCTTCGACAAGATCCAGCAGGCCGGCGGCTTCATCACCGTCCGCCCCGGCTCCGCGCCCGACGCCAACGCCATCCCCGTGCCGAAGGACGACGCCGACCTCGCGATGGACGCCGCCCAGTGCATCGGCTGCGGCGCCTGCGTCGCCGCCTGCAAAAACGCCTCCGCCATGCTCTTCGTGTCCGCCAAGGTCTCGCACCTTGGCCTCCTCCCGCAGGGCCAGGCCGAGCGCGACCAGCGCGTGCTCGCGATGGTCTCGAAGATGGACGAACTCGGCTTCGGCAACTGCACCAATCAATACGAGTGCAGCGCCGCCTGCCCGAAGCTCATCAGCCACGACTTCATCGCGCGCATGAACCGCGACTACATCGGCGCCACCTTCCGCCAGGCCTTCCGCCCCAAGAGCAACAGCACCGCCGGCGGCGCCTGAGCCTCCAGCGTGTTCCCCTCTCCGGCGGCGCCCCATGGGCGCCGCCTTTTTCATGTCCGCCGTCCGGGAACGCGCGGCTCGACCTGCGTCGCTTCGCCGGTTTTTCTGCCGCTGACGTTTTTGTTCGCCGCCCATGTCGTCCCAGCCCGAGCCCCACGAAGTCACTTTGCTGCTCGAAGCGGTCGGGCGGGGCGACGCGGCCGCCGGGGAGGAGCTTTTGCCTCTGGTCTACGACGAGCTCCGGCGGCTCGCCGCCGCCCGCATGGCTCGCGAGCAGGCCGGCCACACCCTCCAGCCGACCGCGCTCGTCCACGAGGCCTGGCTCCGTCTCGCCGGACCCGACGGGCAGGGCGGGGGAGAGCGTCGCTGGCGCGATCGCGCCCATTTCTTCCGCGTGGCCGGCCTCGCCATGCGCCGCATCCTGGTTGATCGCGCCCGGCGCCGCGCCACCGAGAAACGCGGCGCCGGCGCCGCCCACGTCAGCCTCGCCGATCTTGATCTCGCCGCGGCCGACGGCGACGAGCGTCTGGTGCTGATCGACGAGGCGCTCACGCGCCTGGAGGCCGAGGATCCCGCCCTGGCGCGCGTGGTCACGCTGCGCTTCTTCGGCGGCTTCGCCCAGCGCGAGATCGCCGCCTCGCTCGGCGTGGTCGAGCGCACGGTCGAGCGCCAGTGGGCCTACGCCCGCGCCCGGCTGATCGAGCTCATGCGTGAAAAACCATGAGCTCGCCTTCCGACCGCGCCTTGGAGCGAGCCTTGTTCGACGCCTGCCTCGGGCTGGACGACGCCGCGTGGCGCGAGGCCTTTCTCGTCCGCGCCTGCGCCGGCGACGCCGCCCTCGCGGAGCGCGTCCGCCGTCTGCTCGCCGCCCATGCCGAGGCGGAGCAACTCATTCCCGAGGTCGCCGATTCGCGTCCGTCGCCCTCGTCCGTCCCCGCTCCCGCCGCTCCTTCGTCCGCGCCCTCTGCCCCCGAGGGCGCGGAGGGTTCGTTCATCGGACGCTACCGTCTCGTGCGGCGCATCGGCGAGGGCGGCTGCGGCGTCGTGTATCTCGCCGAGCAGTGCGAACCGGTGCGGCGGCGCGTGGCCTTGAAGGTTATTCGCCTGGGCATGGACACCGAGCGTGTCGTGGCCCGTTTCGCCCTCGAGCGTCAGGCCCTCGCTTTGATGACGCACCCGAATGTCGCCCAGGTGCTGGACGCCGGCGCGACGGAAAGCGGCCGGCCCTACTTTGTCATGGAGCTGGTGGAGGGCGAGCGCATCACCGACTTTTGCCGCAACCACCGGCTCGGCGTGCGCGAGCGCCTGGAGTTGTTCATCCCCGTCTGCCACGCCATCCAGCACGCGCATCAAAAGGGCATCCTGCATCGCGACATCAAGCCGTCCAACGTGCTCGTCACGATGCGGGACGGCGCGCCCGTGCCCAAGGTCATCGACTTCGGCGTGGCCAAGGCCGTGCTCGGGCCGCAGGCCGGCGACGCCACGCGCACCGGCGACGGCATGTTTCTCGGCACGCCCGCCTACATGAGCCCCGAGCAGGCCGAGCCGGGGCGGATCGACGTCGATACGCGAAGCGATGTCTACAGTCTGGGCGCGTTGCTCCACGAGTTGCTGGTTGATCGTCCGCCCTTCGATGCGCGTCGATTGCTCGAGGCCGGGCTGGACGAGCTGCGCCGCACTTTGCGCGAGGTGGACCCGCTCCCGCCCTCGCGCGTGCTGCGCGCGCTTGCGCCCGACGAGCTGGCGCGGATCGCCGGCGCGCGGCGCTGCGATCCGCCCGCGTTGATAAAATTCCTCAAGCGCGACCTCGATTGGGTCGTGCTGCGCGCGCTCGAGAAAGACCGAGCCCGGCGCTACGCCACGGTCAACGGCCTCGCCCTCGATCTCGCGCGCCATCTGCGCGACGAGCCGGTGGAGGCGCGGCCGGCGGGCGGGGTGTATCGGCTGAGAAAGCTCGTGCGCCGCAACCGCGTGCTTTTCGCCGCCGGCGCGGCGGTGGCTCTCGCGCTCATGGCGGGGCTCGGCGTCTCGACCTGGCTTTTCGTGCGCGAGCGCGCCGCGCTGCGCGAGCAGACCGCGCTGCGCCGCCAGGCGGAGACGGCGGAGCGCCTCACGCGCGCGGCCTTTCTGTCGCGCGAGGGCGCGTTCGAGGCCGCGGCCCGCGTGCTTGACGGCATAGATGCGCCGATCACCCAGCCCTCCTTCGACGGCGTGCTGGCCAACCGCGCGGTCGGCGACTGGCTGGCCGCGCAGCGACGGTGGCCCGAGGCGGCGGCCCGTTTCGCGGCCGCGCTGGAGCTCGGCCGGCTCGACATCCTCGGCCCGGTCACCGTCGATCATCAGTGCTACGCCGTCGCCAGCATCCTCGCGGGCGACGATGCCGCGTATCAGCGTTTTCGCGCCCGTTCGGCCGAGCGCTTTTTCCCCGCCAACAACAGCGACGCCGTGGCGCGCGTTCTCAAGACCAGCCTTCTGCGCCCGCTCACGCCCGCGCTGCGCGAACGTCTCGTGCCGTTGGGCAAGCGCACCGAGTTCTGGTTCTCCAGCCTCAATCCCCGTCTCGCCGCCGGCTGGGCCGTCGTGCCGGTCAGCCTTTGGCGCTATCGCGGCGGAGACTACTCGGAGGCCCGTCGCCTCGCGCTGGCGGGCGACGATCCCGCCGATGTCTCCGGCGCGCGGGGCGCCACCCTGCGCCTCATCGTGGCGCTGTGCGATCTGGGCGAGGGACGCCGCGCGGAGGCCGCGGTCCGGCTCAAGGCGGTGCGCCCCCTCATCTCCGCGGGGTTTGAGGGCGATTTGACCAAAGGCGATGCGCGCGAGGGCCACTGGTATGACTGGGCTTATGCACACATCCTTATGCAGGAGGCGGAAATGCTTCTGGCCGAGGACTCCGGCGCGGA
>JAIXVY010000256.1 GCA_027482505.1 Opitutaceae bacterium
AAGGGCTACGAGACCGACTTCGATAAAAAACCCGCCGGCACGCTCGCCTTCTTCGGCGAGAAATACGGCTCGCGCGTCCGGGTCGTCGACATCGGCGGCTACAGCCGCGAGCTCTGCGGCGGCACCCACGTCAACACCACCGGCGAGATCGGCCTCTTCAAGATCGTCTCCGAAGGCGCCGTCGCCGCCGGCACACGCCGCCTTGAGGCCGTTTGCGGTCAGGCCGCCTACGACCATGTCGCGCAGGAGGAGGCTCGCCTCCAGACCCTCGCCGAAAAGGTCGGCGCTCCCCTCAGCCAGCTCGAGCAGCGCCTCACGTCCCTCCTCGCCGAAAAAGCCGAGCAGGCCAAAAAACTCGCCGCCCTCGAAGCCGCCGCCGCCGCCGCGCAGGCCACCAAACTCGTCGCTTCCGCGACCGAGCGCGATGGCTTCAAATTCGTCTCCGCCGTGGTCACGGCCGACGGCGCCGAAGCCCTCCGCAATCTCGGCGCTCAGGTCCTCGGCCAGCTCGGCGAAGGCGTCGTGCAACTCGGCGCCGTGATCGGCGACAAGGCCAGTGTCGTCGCGCTCTGCTCCCCCGCAGCGATCAAGGCCGGAAAGAACGCCGGCAAAATCATCCAGGCGCTCACCGCCCAGCTCGACGGCAAGGGCGGCGGCAAACCCGACGTGGCGATGGGCGGCGGCAAGAACACCGCCAAGCTCGCCGAAGTCCTCGCCGGCTGAGTTTGCCTCCTGTATTTGCCTCGTGCTCCAGCCACGCCCCCAGCGGGCGTGGCTTTTTTGCGCCCAGCACCTTGCGCCCGCCTCGCTAAAAACTCCCGGTAAAGCGCCGTTGAAAAAAGGCAGTCTATTTGCCTTAAACCCGCCATGCGTCGTTTACCCCGCGCCGGCCTGCTCACCCTCCTAGCCTCGGCGCTCGTTTCGCCGTTCTATTTTCAAACGACCACCACCGCCCCCGGGAAGACTTCGCCCGTGGCGCCTTCCCCGTCCGGCGCGACCACCGTCTCGGTGCTCGATGCGCTCGTGGCGACGAACCCCGCCGACCAAGAGGCCGCGCTGCCGCCTCCCGCCGCTTTATATCGGCGTCAGCGTTCGGTCGCGCTCGCGCCCGAACTTTTCCAACTCGCCTCGGCCGATCCGCAGGCCGCGGTGGGCGCCCGCTGGCGCTTCGCGCTTTTTCCCGACGCCACCTGGACCGGTCTGGTTTCGCGCGCGGAATCCGTGGGTGAGGGCCGGGTGAATCTCTTCGGCGAACTGGAGGGCGTGGCCGGCTCGGAGTTTGTCGCCACGCTGCACGCCGAGGGCGCCGCCGCCATCAGCCTCTTCACCCCCGCCTCCGGCCGTTTCCAAATCCGCATGACCGGCCCCGGTGCCTTCGCGGCGCTCGAACTGGCCCCGGAGAAACTGCCCGCCTGCGCGCTTCCCGCCGATTCCGCTCCCGCCGATTCCGGGCAGGCCCGGGTCGACGCGGCGCTGCACGCCCGCGTCGCGGCCGACCTCAATCTCCCCGGTTCGGGCTACGGCGCCTTCGGCCAGCAGGGCGGCTCCGCCGCCGGGCTCGCGCTCACCACGGTGGACGCCATGATCGCCTACACCTCCGCCGCCCAGACCGGCGCCGGAGGCGCCGCCGGCATGGCCGCGCTCGCCGACCACATGATCGCGCGCGCCAACGCCACCTTCCTCAACTCCCGCGTCGGACTGCGCCTGCGCCTCGTGCGCCTGGAACCGGTGACCTACACCGAACCCAACAACATCAACACCGACCTCTCCCGGCTTTCGGGCACCTCGGACGGCTTTCTCGACTCCCTGCACGCGCTGCGCACCTCCGTAGGCGCCGATCTCGTCACCCTCGTCACCGAAACCACCGGAGGCTCCGCCGCCGGCCTCGCCTACCTTTACCAAGGTTTCGCCTCCTCCTCCAACGGGTTCTCCGTCGTCCAGCGCGCCGGCTGCGAAAGCACCTACGTCCACGAGATCGGCCACAACTTCGGCTGCGAACACGACCGCGACAACACCACCGGCGACAACAACGGCACCTCCCTCTACCCCTACGCCTACGGCCACCGCTTCACTCCGGCGGGTTATGCGCAGCTTCGCACAGTCATGGCCTACTCGCCGGGCGACCGCGTCCCGTATTTTTCCAATCCCGACGTCACCTATCTCGGCGCCCCCACCGGCGTCGCCGTCGGCCAACCGCTTCAGGCCCACAACGCCCAGGTGCTGAACAACACCAAGGCCGCGCTCGCCGCCCTGCGCGCCACCGCCGGCAACCAGCCCCCGAGCGTCGCCTTCACCAGCCCCGCGCCGGACAGCGCGCTCGTGGCCCGACAGACGGTCTCTCTCGCCGCCAACGCGACCGACGCGGACGGCACCGTCGCCGCCGTTCGCTTCTACCGGCTCTCCGCCGACGACGTGTGGGATTTCTCCAACGTCCTTTCCACCTCGCTCGGTTCCGACACCGCCGCCCCCTACGCGTTAAACGTGACCGGAGCCGCCGCCGGCTACGTCACCTTCGCCGCCGTCGCGGTGGACAACACCGGCGCGGTCGCCACTGACACCGTGGCCGTCACCATCAATCCTTGGTATAAACAGGAAACCCTCGCGCTGCCCCCGGGGTATTCCGCCGCCCTGGATCTCGCCGCCATCAACACCGCCGGACAGATCACGGGCACCGTTTACGACGCCGGCAACGTCTCTCGCGCCTGCCGCTGGACCGGAGTCACGCCCGCGCTGCTAGAGCCGCTCGTCGGCGACGTCGACAGTCTCGCGCTCGGCATCGGCGAGGACGGAGCCGTCTACGGCCAATCCGTGTCCTCCGGCGGCGTCGCCCGCGCCGCGCGCTGGGCTCCGGGCTCGACCGTCGCCGCGGATCTCTCCGCCGCCGTCGCGGGCCAGAGCCTGGCCTCCGCCTATGGTCGCGACGCCTCCGGCCGCACGCTCTACGCCCTAGCAAACGGGCGCGGCTACCGCGACGCCACCGCGGCACCGCTCAATTTTCGCGCCCGCGCCATCGCATCCTCCGGTCAGGTGGGCGGCTACGACTACGACTTCGGCGCCGCCGCATGGCGCGCCGCGCGCTGGAACGGGGCCTCCTCCACTCTGCTCGCGCCGCAGGCCTCCTATCTTTCTAGTTGGGGCTGGGCCATCAACCGCTCCGGCGCAGTGGCCGGAGTCAGTTCGCCCACCACCGGCGGCTGGAGCGGCTCGACCTGGCGCGCCACCTACTGGCCCGCCGGCTCGACCACCCCGGTCGACGTCGCCCCCGTCGGCAGCACCGCCAGCACCGCCCAAAGCGTCAACGACCACGGCGAAGTCGTCGGCTACTTCGGCTCCTCGACCAACGCGCCCTTCTTCTGGCGCTCGGGCCTCGGCTCCATCGCGCTCGAGGACGTCGTGCTGCCCGCGCAAAACGCGTCCCTAGACCGGGCGCACGCCATCAACAACGTCGGCCAGATCGCCCTCGAGGGCTGGAACGGCTTCGCCTACGTGCCCATCCGCCTCACGCCCCTGGCCGGCGTCGCCCACGCCTACTGGGCGAGCGCCAACTTCTCCGTCGTCGAACTCGAGGCCACCGGAGTGGCCGGAGACTCCGACGATCCCGACGCCGACGGACGCCCCAACCTCCTTGAACGCGCCTTCGGCCTGACCCCGCGCGTTGTCGAGACCTCGCTCGTCGGCACCGGCCATCCCGTCCTCGGCTACGATGTCGCCACGCAAAAGCCCACGCTCTCCTTCCGCCGCCTGCGCGCGCCGAGCGACGTCGTCTATACCGTGGAGGCCTCCTCCGATCTCGCCGCCGGCCCGGCCGGCTGGTCCTCGGCCGGGGCGGTCGAAGTGTCGCGCGACGCGGTGGACGCGAACTGGGAGCAGGTGGTCTACCGCAGCGCGGCCTCGCCCGCGCCCGGCGCGCCGGTCTTCCTTCGCGTCCGCATCAGCCGCTAAGTCCGCCGACGGTGAAGCACTGGTTCGACGAGACCTTTTATCGCCGCAGCGCCGCGCAACTCGCCGCGCTGCACGCGAGCTTCGACGCGCCGCGCTTCCTTGCCCACGCGCTCGACGGCCTCGACCGGCGCGAACTCATGGCGCGGCTGCACCGCACCGCCGATGCCTTCCATCTCGCGCTTCCCCTGCCCTTCGCCGGGCAACTCGCCGTGCTCCGCGCCCACGCCCCGCAGATCGGGCACAACTTTGTCGCCATCTGGCCCTGCGCCCACGTCGCCCGCCACGGCCTAGCCCGGCCCGATCTCGCCTTGCCCGCCCTGCGCGAGCTCACCCGCCACGGCTCGGCCGAGTTCGCCATCCGCCCGTTCCTCGTGCACGACCTCGAGGGCACCCTCGCCGCGATGCGCGCGTGGGCCGACGATGCGGCCGACGAGCACGCCCGCCGCCTCGCCAGCGAGGGCTGCCGCCCGCGCCTTCCCTGGGGCGAGCGTCTCCACGCCCTCGTCGCCGATCCGCGCCCCGCGCTCCCCATCCTGGAAACCCTTCGCGCCGATCCCAGCCTCTACGTCCGCAAGTCGGTCGCCAATCACCTCAACGACATCTCCAAAGATCATCCCGAGCTCGTTCTCGACGTCGCCTCCGCCTGGGATCGCCGCGACGCCCGCACCGCATGGATCGTGAAACACGCCCTGCGCACGCTCATCAAAAAGGGCCATCCTCGCGCCCTTGCCCTTCTCGGGGCCGGCGACGCGCCCAAGGTCAAGGCCACGCTTGCCGTATCGCCCCGCCGGCTGCGCCTCGGCGAATCCGTGGCCTTTACCGCGAAACTGCACTCCACCTCGACCAAGCGGCAGTCGCTCATCGTAGACTACGTCGTCCACTATGTCCGCGACTCGGGCCGCGCCTCCGCAAAGGTTTTCAAGTGGACCGCGCTAGAGCTGGCTCCGGGTGAATCGGTGTCGTTCACCAAGCGCCAGACCATCCGGGATTTCACCACCCGCCGCCACCACGCCGGACGTCATCGAGTGGAATTGCAGATCAACGGGCGGCGGCTCGCCGAAACGGCTTTCTCGCTCATGGTCTGATCCTCGTTAGATTCCCGCCCCCATGATCAACCACTCCGCTCCCGATCTTACCCAACATCCGCCGCGCAGTCCGCGCGTAAAGCTGGGCGGCTTCGTCCATCTGCCGCGCCTGCTCGACAAGGCCCGCGCCGCGGCCTCCGGCAAACTCGGCGAATTCATCTACCCCTGCCCGCTCGACAACCGCTTCTTCGCCTTCACCGGCATCAATGCCGACGCGCTGCTCTCCGAGGCCAAGTCCGGCAAAAGCGACACCGAGATGCTCGCCTGGGTGATGGGCGCTCTGTCGCCCAAGCGCCAGCCGTGGGAAATCCAAGCCTGGTCCGATTATCTCACCGCTCTGTCCCCGGGCGATATCCAGCGTCACAAAGTCTTCGCCGAGCACATCGAGAAACTCGGCCCCGGTCGCGATGACATTGTCACCTACTTTGACCGCCTCGATCTCGATGACTACGTAAGCTACGGAGGAAAAGGATGATGGCATCGGTATGGCATTTTTAATTGACCCACGGTCCATTTGCCTTACCCGGTATGGCATCATGAAAATGACCATGCACATCGACGAGGCGCTGCTCGAGCGAGTGATGCGCGAATACGAGTTCCCAAGCAAAACCGAGGCGGTTGAGGCCGCCCTGAAGGAGCTCGATCGTCAGATGCGCCTCCGCGATTTCCGCAAAAACGGCCTCGGCCTCACACCCGACGAGCTCGCGGACGCGGTCGACCCCTTCTACGACGAAAAGCTGGGGCATAACGTCTATCCGACGCGCGCCGTCGCCGAGGATCCCAAACCCTACGACCCCGATGGACGTCCCGATCCTCGTCGATAGCAGCGTCTATATCCGGCTCATGCGGCAACGGCTCGACCCCGTTGCCGTTCTTTTTGAGCACTACGACACCGTTAATCTCGTCACCTGCGGCATGGTGCGCCTGGAGGTGTTGCGCGGCGTCCGCGTGCAACGCGCGCGAACGCAGCTCGAGGCCTTCATGGCGGTGATGCAATACGTCCCGGCCGACGAAAGGCTCTGGCGCGAGGCGACCGATCTCGCCTGGCGCATCGACCGCCTGGGCAACGCGATTCAAGCCACGGACGCCGTCATCGCCGCCTCCGCTCTTCGCCTCGGCGCCTCCGTGCTGACGCTCGATTCCGACTTTCAACGCGTGCCCGGTCTTCACGTGCTTTCGCTTCCGCCCCATCTCGACGTCTGACGCGTTTCCGCTCTTCTCGCATCCAAGTGTCCGCCATCACCGAACTCGTCCTCGCCTTCGACGCCCACAACCGCCTCGCCATCCGCTTCACGCCGGAAGGCCGCGCGGCCGCGGACGGCGCCGCGCTGCCTGGCGCGCGCCGCTCGCGCGTCGCCTTCGCCGTCGCGCACGAGGGCCGCGCCCTCCGTGTCGCGCTCGCCGCCTTGTGCGGCGAAGAGCCCGTGGCCGACACCGGAGTGGTGTTCCACTCGCTGGAGCAACTCGCCCACACCCCCGCGGCCAACACCCCGCTGCTCGCCGCGCTGC
>JAIXVY010000231.1 GCA_027482505.1 Opitutaceae bacterium
AAAAACAAGGTGATGGGACGTGCTGAAGAGAGCGGCCAGAAAACCGCCGACCACCACCGACATGATCACCATCTCGGGAGGCAGTCCGGCGATGAGCGCGAACCCTATGGCCTGGGGTATGGAGACAAGCGCGACCGTGGCGCCCGCGAGCAGATCCCGCCGCAGCTTGTTTCGGTTGTAGCCCCGCATCTCGCGCACCACCGGCGGCACCGGATCCAGACGCAGATAATCGACGGCGTCAGAAAGGACGTCGCCGGCCTGATTCAGGACCCGGGTGGCGTGATCGGTGGGCGATGAGGGCAAGGCAGTGTGCGCGACCGCTAAGATGGAACGCGCGATGAGTATCGGCGGGCGTCGCTAAACGGAACTGTTAAACGGAAGCCGCGCAGGAAGGTTCAAGCAAGCGCCCGGATCGGCCGAAGGGCCGCTAGGGCGGCGGCGGGTCAAAGCTCTATGCCAAGCTTTTCCAAGATGCGCTGAAGATCGTCGTTCCCCGCGTAGGGAATGACGATCTGCCCCTTCTTGCCCGCGTGCTTCACCGCCACCCTGGCGCCGAGGTGGGAGGTGAGCCGCTTCTCGATGTCGGCGATCGCGGCGGCGTCGGCGGGAGTGGTCTTTTTGACGCCGCCCTTGGCGGAATCGACGCTCGCGGAGGGAGCCGCGAGCTTCTTGGCCTGCACGAGAGCCTCGGTGGCGCGGACGCTGAGCCCGTCCTCGATGACGCGGCGCGCCAGCAAGGCGCGCTGGGGGGCGTCCTCGACGCCGAGCAGCACCTTGGCGTGACCAACCGAGAGCAGTCCCTTGGCGACGTAGCCCTGGATTTCGCCGTCGAGCGAGAGAAGGCGCAGGCTGTTGGCCACGGAGGCGCGCGATTTGCCCACGCGCTCGGACGCGGCTTCCTGCGTGAGATCGAAATCGCGGATGAGGCTGGCGTAGCCGTAGGCCTCTTCGAGGGGGTTGAGTCCCTCGCGCTGCAAATTCTCGATCAGTCCAAGGGTGGCGGAGGAGGCGTCGTTGGCCGCGACCAGGCGGGCCGGGATGAGCTTGATTTTGAGAAGTTGAAAAGCGCGCCAGCGACGCTCGCCCGCGATGAGCTCATATTTGCCGTCGACCAGCCTCCGGACGACGATCGGCTGCAAAAGACCCTCGGCGCGAATGCTGTCGGCCAGTTCCTGGAGCTGCTCGGGCGGCAGGGACTTTCTCGCCTGATAAGGACTGGGGACGACGCTGGAAACCGCCACCTCGATGAATCCGGACGGCGCGGGAGCGGCGGCGGGCGCGGGAGCCTGGGCCGGACTCGAAACGGGGGCGGGCGCGGCGGACGCGGGCGCGGGCTTTGATACGGCGGCGGCGATCAGGCCGCCGAGACCGCGACCGAGACGTGATTTGGAATTGGCCATTGAAAAAGGGGGAAAGGAGGGGGTGTGGGGCGGATTATTTTCCACCCGGAACGAAGAGCACCTGTCCGACCTGCACTCGGGAAGGATCGGAAATTTTGTTGGCGTTGATGATGTCGGCCACGCGGGCGCCGGTCTTTTGGGCGATGCGCGAAAGCGTATCCCCGGGCTGGACGGTGTAGCTTACGCCCTCTTTCGGGAAATTATCGGCGAAAGAGGCGGGAGAGGGGGCGCGATTGCGGGAGACCGCGTCAAGCGCGGTGTTGGTTTGCTTGGCGAGGTTTTCCATCTGGACGGCCACGACGGCCAGCACCTCGGATTTGGTCTGGGCGCTGGCGGCCTTGATGTCGCGCGAAAGGTCGGAGATCGCGGTATTGAGCTGCGTGAGCGTGGCGACGTTTTGCTGGGCGCCGGCGGCGGTCGAGACAAGGCGGGCGTTTTCGGCCTCCAGCTGTTCGACGCGAATCGAAAGCTCTCCGAGTCGCTGCGTGAGCAGGCGGACGTCTTCGCGGAGGTTGGCCAGTTCGACAGCCGGGGACACGGGGACTCCCTGGGCGTGCGAAACGGAGGACAGCGAGACCAAAACGGCGAAGACGAGGAAACGAAGAGAACGCGGCATGGAGCGAATGCGTAACGAGTCCCGGCGTCTGCTCAAGCGGGTAAGCTGGCCGGCCTTCCCGCGCCCTACTCCGCCAGGCGCCAATCGACGAGCTCCAGCTGGATGGATTTACGGTCGTTGAAAAAATTCCACGCGAGTTCGACCGCCAGATCCAAGGGGCGTCCGACGGGAGGCAGTCGATCCGCCATTTTCCAAGCCACGCCGTAAAGCCGACGGCGCCCGTCGCCGATCTCGATGACGAAACGGAAATGCTGGCTCTTGAAAACCTCCGGACGCTGACGCAGGACCACGCCGCGCAAGCCGAACACCGGCTCGGGATTGGCCTGGCCGAACGGATGCATCAGCGCGAGTTCGTCCATGAGCTTCTCGTGGATGTCGCCAGGCTGTATCCAGGCGCCAACGGACAGCTCGGGCTCCTGGGCCTTGCCGCCGGTCCAGGCTCGCACTCCTTCGGCGAACCGAAGGCGGAATTGTTCAAGATTCTCCTTGGGAAGCGCGACGCCGACCGCCATCGGATGGCCGCCCCAGCTGGTGAGCAGGTCGGCGCAGCCGCCCAGCACCTCGACGAGGTTGATGCCATCCACGCTTCGACCGGAGCCCTTGGCCTGGGCGCCCTCGTTGCCGAGCACGATGCAGGGGCGATGGTATTTGCGGGTGACGCGCCCCGCGACGATGCCGACCACCCCGGGATGCCAGCCGTCGGCGTAGAGCACGATGCCGTGCTGCTCGGAAAATTGCGTCTCCACCATGCGTTCGGCCTCGTCGGTGATGCCGCGCTCGATGTCCTGGCGTTCGCGATTGAAATCATCGAGCTGGCGGGCGGTTTCCCGGCAAAACCGCGCGTCGTCGCTCAGGATAAGCTCCACGGAAAGGGCGGCGTCCGCCAGCCGGCCGGAAGCGTTGATGCGCGGGCCGAGCCGGAAGGAAATGTCGACCGGCATGAGATCCTGCCCCGGACGCACGCCGGCGACATCCATGAGCGCGCGCAGACCGGGCCGAGCCGCATCCTTGAGCGTGCGCAGTCCGTAGCGGGCGAGAATGCGGTTCTCGTGCTGCAAAGGAACCAGATCGGCCACGGTGCCAAGCGCGACGAGGTCCAGGTAATCCCTCAACTTCACGGCCTGGGCCTCGGGATGGTTTTCGGCCCTCAGCTCCTTGATGAGCCCGTGCACGAGCTTGAAGACGAGACCTACGGTGCACAAGTGGCGCCAGGCGTCGTCGCCGGGCAGCTCGTGGGCGTGCGGGTTGATAAGAATGCCGTGCTCAAGGGCTTTTTCCTTCGAGCGGTGGTGGTCGACGACGATGACGTCGATGCCTTGGGCGGCCAGGTAGGCGACCTCGTCGTGCGAATTCGTGCCGCAGTCGAGCGCGATAAACAAATCGGGGCGACCGGGCTCGAGGGCGCGGTCGATGGCGCTGCGGGACAAGCCGTAGCCGTCCTCCATGCGCCGCGGGACGACAAACCGGGGCTTCGAGCCGAAACGGCGCAGGATGCTCACCAGCAGCGCCGTGCTGCTGACGCCGTCGACGTCATAATCGCCAAGGACGACGATGGATT
>JAIXVY010000444.1 GCA_027482505.1 Opitutaceae bacterium
ATGGTCACCGCCACCAGGCCGTGCTTGTAGGCGATGCCGCCCCAAACCACGAACGTGCCCGCCGAGAACATGGTCATGAAGCCCGAAAGACCCGACAGCCACCAGGGCGACTGTCCGCCTGCGGTGAACATCTCGCGCATATTGCGCATCCGGCGCGCAAAAAAAGCCCCGGCGACAATCATTGAGACCGCGTAAAGGACGATGACGAGAAGATCGAGCGACTGCATACAGGAACGTAATGGGGGGAACCGGCGGACAACCGGAAGCACCAACTACCATCTCGAAGCCTCGGACGGGCTCAAGAAACTAAATTTAACGCGAAACTTAATCACCAGGGCGATGCGGACGCGATCAGTCCGCCGCAGTCTTTCGCATACGCTCCAGTCCCTCGCGCGTGATTGGATAGCGCCGTATCGCAAAGAGCGACCCCAGGCAGATGAGCGAGCCGACCACGAAGGTCACCAGTCCGATGCGCCAGATCGCGTCCGGGCTCTGGGTGACGGCCACACCGTCCTTCGGAACCTGATAGCCGGTCGCGTGCAGGCACCAGCCGGCAACCATGAGGCTGAACGAGATCGCCATGCGCATGGCCAGGCTGAACGCCGCGGAATAACCGCCATCCTTGCGCTCGCCGGTGCGAAGGCGGTGTATCTCGCTTACATCCGCCATCATCGCCGTGGAAGTGGGCAGCATGATGCCGTTGCCCAGCCAATAACCGGCATGGAAGAGCACGAAAAGCGGCAGAGCCAGGGGAATCGTTGCGCCGGCCACTTGCGCGGTGGCGTCGGGCGCCATCCAGCCGGTGAGAAAGAGCAGCGCGAGCGCGAGGTTGCAGACGATGCTCACCACGCCACCGCAGAGCACCGCGCCGCGTTTGTCGAAACGCCGCGTCAGCGGCGTCGCGATCACCGCGCCAAGCGCCATCCCCACCATCGTGCCGCCGTGCGCGAGCGACTTTTCCCCGCCCGAGAAACGCATGAAATCGTCGTAGACGAACATCTGCAGCGAACTCACCACCACCATGCCCGCGCAGACGACGAAAACGAAGACGAAGACCCAGCGCGGATTCGGATCGAGCAAGATGCTTTTCAACTCGCGGAAAAACTCCCGCAGCCATCCCGCGTCCAGCCCCGCCCTCGCCTCGCCTCGCGTGTCTTCCTTCCAGCGCAAGGTGCCAAAGACCGCGAGCAGCACGAAGACCGCCGTGGCCGCGGCAAACACGCCGCCCATGTGGTGGTAGTTGGCCTCCACCGTGGTCGCCTGCACGCCGTCCTTGTCGCGAAAGAAAATCGACCACGCCATCGCAGGCCCCGCGAAGTTGGCCGCCATGTTGAAAACCTGCCGGAAGCTTTGCAGCCGCGAACGGCCCTCGTAGTCCGCGCACATTTCAAACCCGAGCGCCAGATAAGGGATGAAGAACAGGGTCAGCCCCGTGCGAAGCACGAGGTTCATCGTCAGCAGATACCAGAACACCGCCATCTGCGATCCGCGCACCGCCTCCGGCACCGCCCAGATCAAATAGGAGCAGGCCGCCATCAACAGACCTCCCACGAGCATGTAGGGATGGCGCCGCCCCCACTTCGAGCGGGTGCGGTCGCTCACGTGTCCCATGATCGGTTCGGACACCGCCTCCCAGAAAACGGAGACCGACATCGCCAGGCCCGCCCAGGTCGGATCCAGCCCGAGCGCCTTCGTGTAGAAGAGCATCGCGAAGCCGAAGATGCCGTTCATCACGAGCGAGTTTGCGCACTCGCCGAGCGAGTAGATCGCCGTCTGGGGTATCGTGGCGCCGCGCGGGGCGACGGAGCGAACTGAAGAAGTTTCCATGGGGGGTATGCGCAGTAGATGGGCGAAGGCTCAGCGGCGGCGGACGGCGATCACTGTGTTGACGGAGTCCCACGCGCCACCCTCTGGCAGCTCGATCGTATAGCCGGCGCCGCTCTTGCGCATGACGACTCGCCCCCCGCCGACCAGAAGCTTGGCGGAGGCGGTGTCGAGTTCGCTGCCGTCTTCGGTCGCCCCCAGCTCCAGTCTGTTTCCGGCCGGCGGACGAAGCACATGAAGATAAACGGTGCGCCGGTCGGGAGATTCGGTCGACACGCCCCAGGCGCGCTGCTCCAGCCAATCGCGCTCCTTTGTGACGTAAGCGCGACCGGGGTGCGTGTTCTTGATCGCAGGGGCGATGGGGGCGACGAGGCGATTCAGCGCGACCATGGTGGGGTAAAAATCCCCCTCCCAGAGGTTGCCGTTGCTCTGCTCCGCAAGCGTGCCGGGGAAACAGCCCGCCGAAATCAAGAAGCCGCCGTGGGTCGAGATCGAGGCCTGGTGGGCCATGTAGCGCGCGAGGTTCTCGGGGCTCTGCCTGACCATGCTCTTCTTCGACTGCGCCCACCAGTTGCTGCCGATGATCATGGCCACCTGGTTCCGCGTCGCGGGCCACGAAAGCGGGTTCTCGTCGGTGGCGGCCGGATTGATGCCGACAAAGCCGAGTCCGCGGTCGACCGCGCGGGAGATTTCCCACGCACGGTAGTCCGCCGCCGCCCATTGCGGCGAGGGATTGGGACGGCGATCGCCCGCCACGTTGGCCACGAGCACCAGCGCCGGATCGTAGGCAAGCAGCGTCTCGCGGAAGCGCGGTTGATCGATGAGGGCGTGCCCGGGACTCTTTCGCGAATGCTGGAACATGCCGTCGAACCAAAGGCCTTTGATTCGGCCCTGGTAACGGCGGACCAGTTCATCGAAGAGCTCGTTTTGAAACTGGTTCCAACGCGCGTGCTCTCCGGGCTTGGCGTCGCAATCGTTCCAACCGGTGATGTCCTGATCCTCCTTGGTGAAGTCGTGGCCGTCGACCGGATGCACATAGAGGTGAAGGTCGATGTTTCTCTTCGCCAACTCGGTGGCGAGACGGTCGATCAAATCATCCTCCGAGTAGGTTTTGCCCTCGGGCGCCTTGCCCGGGGCCGGCGGCGCACGCCGGTCGTCGCGCCAGCGCTTGTTCACCGCGCTGGGATAAAGCATGCGCGCCTTGTAGTGCATCACGGTGAAAACCACATATTCGACGCCGAAGTCGGACGCGTCCTTGGCGAACTGCGCGGCATCGAAGCGGCGCACCAGTTCGTCGATGTCGGGCTTTCCGCCGCCCGGCCCCGCGGTCAGTCCCGGGACATAATGCACGAAAAGTCCGTATTTCTGGCGCTCGTAACGCTCGCGCGCCGCGCGCACCGCGGCCTCGCTCACCGCGGGCGGCGCATAGGGACGGTCAACGGCGACCATCAAGGTCGTCTCGGCCACGTCGGCCGCCACGGCTAGATTGCGGACGCGCAGGGTCACCGCGACCTCCGTGTCCTTGGCCGGACGCCGCAAGGCGCCATCTCGGCTCACGATGCCACCGGGCTTGCTGGATAGAATCTCCCAGCGGTAGCCCTCCGGCGCCTTGGGCAAGGCCAGTCGCGTCTCGCCGCGAAGCGGCTTCTCAAGCAGCGTCAGCGAGGCGGCGATCTCTCGTGCGTGCGGAGACGGCGGGATATCGGCACGCGCCTCGGTCAGGGAGGCGCAAGCGAGCAGGGCGAACAAAATTCGGGGGAAATGCGTCATGGCTGGAGGGGAGCGTGTCTTTCCGGAACTGCTAGAGAGTCGAACGATACCCGACATAGGTCCCCGCGAGCCATGGACGTAATGTCATGAACCATGTATTTTTCCCACAGCATCGGTCACGGCCCGACGGAAATGGCGCCTGGAATCTGCGTGGGCTTCATGGATTAGCTTTGGATTTATTGTTAAACTTTGTAACACCGTCTCCTTTCTGGTCTCGCGGAAAAACCGCCCGCCTCTTCCACCAAGCCGCCCTGAGTCATCCTCCTTTGAGCTGTTACATTCGGACGCTCCGGCGGAATCCATTCCCTCACGAAATCGCCTGACTGATCCGGACCTCTTCACGCCCATGAAAATCCCCCGTCTTCGCTGGTTGATCGCCGTCGCCCTCCTCGGCGCGGCGGTTCTCAACTACATCGACCGCAGCGTGCTCGGTCTCCTGGCGGGGACGATCCAGAAGGATCTCGGAATCTCGAACGACCAATACGCCTCCGTCGTGAACTGGTTCCTCGTCGCCTACACGCTGGCCTACCTTTTCTCCGGTCGCTTGGTCGACAAGATCGGCGTGCGCGCCAGCCTCGCCATCTTTGTCGCGTGGTGGTCGGTCTCCAACGCCCTCACCGGTCTGGCGCAATCGGTGCGCTCGCTCTCCATTTTCCGCTTCATGCTAGGCCTGGGCGAGGCCGGCGGCTTCACCGCCTCGCCGAAGGCGGTGAGCGAATGGTTCCCCGCCTCCGAACGCGCGATCGCGGTCGGCATCTACAGTCTCGGCGGCGCGCTCGGCGCGGCCATCGCCCCGATTCTCGTCGCGAACATCGCCGGGCATCCCGAGCTCGGCTGGCGCTGGGTTTTCGCGCTCTCGCCCGTGCTCGCGGGCATCTGGCTGGTGTTCTGGATCTGGCTCTACCGCCCGCCCGCCTCCCATCCGCGCATCACCGACGAGGAACGCGCCCTGCTCGCGGACAACATCAAGGCCAGCGCCGCCAACGCCGCCGCCCCGAAGGAATCCGAGGCCGCCCTCTGGCGCGGTGTCTTTCGCGAACCCATGGTGTGGCGCCTCATGCTGGCGCGCATGCTGACGGATCCGGTCTGGTATTTCTTCCAGTTTTGGATGCCCAAATACCTCCAGGAAACGCGCGGGCTCGACCAGAAGGGCGTGGCGATCATGTGGATGGTTTTCATCGCGGCCGACGTCGGCTTCCTGCTTGGCGGCGTCTTCTCGGGCCGCCTGGTGAAGCGCGGCGGCACTCCGCCCGCTTCGCGACTCTGGGTCATGCTCGGCAGCGCCTGCATCCTGCCTATGACCGGCCTTATACCGGCCATGCCCACGACGGGCTGGGTCATCTTTCTGGCTATGGTGGTGTGCTACGGCCACACCCAGTGGCTCACCAACCTCACCTCGCTGGTGGTCGACGTGACGCCGAAACGCATCCTCGCCACCTCCTTCGGCGTGATCGCCGCCGGCAGCGCTCTCGGCGGCATCTTCATGAACAAGATGGTGGCCTGGTTCGTCAGCCACCACTCCTACGACGGATGCTTCTACGTCATGGCGTTCGTGCACCCCATCGCGCTTGTCGTCATCTGGGGCCTGCGCAAACGCACCACGGAAACGGACGCGCCACCGGCCTGAGCGGCAAAGATCGCCCACCGCGTTTCGCTTAAAACACGATGCGCACCGGCCCCAGCAGTCCGGCACGCGTCTGCTCGGCCGGCGCATAGGGCGTCGGGATGCCCACGCGATAATGGTTCGCGAGCGTGTTCGCCACCCGGACCTCGATCTCGTTTTGGCCTGTCCGCAACAAACCCGCGACAGAAACCCGCCACGGCGGAGCAATCAGCGTGGCGGCGAGAAGTCCGTTGATCCGGACCTCCGCGGTCGCCGCCACTTCGCCGAGGTCGAGATGCCGCGCATCCCTCACCTCGACGGAATCGAACCACAGCTCTTTTCGATAACACACAATGCCCGAGTAGTGCGCCAACCCTTGGCCGCACCAGTCCCCAAGATTCAACAAACCAAGCCCGCATTCGAAAGACACCGGCTCGGGCAAGGGATCTCCGCCATAGCAACCCGGACTCGCCTCGACGCGCAGGGCGACGACGCAGGCCTGTGGCTCGACACATGCCGCGACCACGCGGGTTTCGAGCAAGCCATCGGCGCGCACCCGCGATGATTCCGTAGTCAATTCTCGTCCGGCCGCCCAGGCTCGCACGGGTGCTCGCGAGACCACTTTGATTGCGCGCAGTCCCGGCGGCGCATCAAAACGATACCAGTGGGCGCGCAGGTTCGCGCCCGGCCGAGGGTCGATTCGCGGGTGACCAGACCACGCAAACCAGCGCAGCGCCAGTTCGGACTGCGACGCATCCGCCGGAGGCGCAAAAGCCGCGAAGGCTCTCGTGCGCTGACCGGCGGGCTGCACGAGGCTCAGGAGGAGCGCGTTCGCGCCCGCCTTGAGATCAACGGGGCACGTCTTGGGCGTGCACTGGTAGTGCGGCAAATTCCACTCCGACTGGCGCCCGGGCGGCAGCTCTTCTTCCTGCGAAAGCACGGGCTCGCCGTTCAGCCACGTCGCATAGCGGGCCCGGCTGCCGGTCGTGAACACCTCGCGCCGCGCTTCGTCGGTCTTGATGCAGGTCCAGAGCAGCCACTTCGCGCCCGCCTGCTCGGCGTGCAGGTCGATGAACTCGTCGGGAACCTCGCCCTTCAGACCATGCGGCCCGCTCGCCCAGTCCGTCAGGTGCGGATCGTTCTCCACTCCCCAGCGCAGGGAAAAAACGTAGGGCTTCCACCGATACATCTTTCCG
>JAIXVY010000163.1 GCA_027482505.1 Opitutaceae bacterium
CCTCCGGGCGGGTGCGCACGGTGATGACTCCGCGGCGCGCATCGCCGCGCTTGATCGAGTCCTCGATCGCGTGGGCGGCGTTGATCACCAGGTTCAGCACGGCCTGGCCAAACGCGTCGACCACGCACGGCACGAGCGGAAGGTCCGGCGAGAGGTCCGTGATCGTGTCCGCCACGTATTTCCACTCGTGGCGGGAGACGGAGATGACGTTTTCGATCGTGCGGTTCAGGTCGGCCGGCGTGCGTTCGGGCGAGCCCGGGTGGGAAAATTCCTTCAGCGAGCGGACGATGCGGGCGATGCGGCCGAGGCCTTCCAGGCTCTGCTCGCAGGTGCGCGGAATCTCCTCGAGCAGGTAGCGCAATTCCTCGGCGTCGGGCTGCGGCGCGGCGGTCTGGCCGCTCCCGGGCGCGGAGGACGGTAGCGCGGCGGAGAATTGTTTAAACGCCTCGTTAAGGAAGCGGATGTTGTCGGTGATGAACTGGGAGGGCGTGTTGATCTCGTGCGCGATGCCGGCGGCCAGACGTCCGATGGATTCGAGCTTTTGGCTGAGCTGGAGTTGGATCTCCAGTTCCTGGCGGCTGACCTCGGCCTGTTTTTGCGCGGTGACATCGCGAGAGATGCCGCAGGTTCCCACGACGCTGCCGGAGCGGTCGCGAAGAGGAAGCTTGGTGGAGAGCATCCAGCATTCGGTCCCGTTGGGGCGGAGCACGTGCTCCTCGATGTCCATGATGGGTTCGCCGGTGCGGATGATGCGCTGTTCCAGTTCGTAGCTCTGGCTGGCCTCGGCCGGACGCAGTCGGTCGAAGTCGGTCTTGCCGATCAAGGCGCCCGCGTCCTCGCGACCGTCCCGGCGCGCCATGGCCAGAGACACGCGGATGTAGCGGCTGCGAAGATCCTTGAAGTAAACGTCGTCCGGCAGGGTCTCCAGCAGGGCGTGCAACAGGTCGCGATCGGTGGTGCCCGATTCCCCGTCGGACTCCCCCGGCGCGCTCGGCCGCGCGCGCAGACCGTAGTGGCCGGCGGAGCCGTTCATCCCGGGATGCCAGGTGAAAACGGCGTCGGCCGGATGTTCGCTGCCCCATTCGTCGCGCAGGAGCAAGCCGCCGCTCCAGCGACCCAGCACCCGCGCGTGCGGGAGGATTTCATTCTCCAATCGCACCGCGAAGCCCACGCCCACGAAGTCCGCCAGGGTGTGGCGCGAAAGGCGATCGGCCGCATCCGTCGAGCTCGACGGCAGCAACTGGCGCAGCGCGGCCGCGTTCAGGTAGACGGGCTTGAGTTCGGGACAGGAGAAAAAGGCCACCAGGTCGGAAACCCCGCCCACCATGGATGCGAGCAAATCAAGTCTCTGCCCGGGCGGAAGCGCGTCGAGCTGACCTGGCCCACCGGGGGGCGTGGCGGAGTGGGAGGTGGCCATCGGAGGCGTGAAGCGCGAGGGCCCGCGCCCTTTGCTTCATGCCTGTCTTATCGGCTCGAACACGGGCGGGGTTTAGCCGCCTGCGCAGCATCGCAGCCCCGGTTATGCCTCGTATCGGCCTGCTTAATACGGGTGATTCACCCCATGCCGAGCCGCCTCGCCGGGCGTGGCGTTCAGGCGCGGCGTCGGCGTCGCAGAAACGCCGCGGACGCGGCCAAGGCTCCGGCCCAGGCGACCAGGCCGGCTGGCTCGGGGATCATGGACGCGGCGGTCACGTCGGCGGCCGCGGTGCCGAAACGCAGCTCGTCAAAGATCACCCACTTGTTGGTGTTGCTGCCGCCCGACTGGTTGCGGGTCTGGAAAATCAGCGAACCCAGGTTCGCGGGGCTGGTGAACAGGTTGCCCACGTCGACGCCGGCGAAGCCGGGCGTGAGCTCGGTGGCGCCGTCGGGCGCATACCACGCGGACAGCAGTTCGTTGCCCGAGGTCGCCACCGTGATCCGCAACACGACTTGGTAGGTGATGGCGGGGGACGTGATTTGGAGCAGATCCCGGAACACGCCCCCCGCGGCGGTGGTGAGGTAGGCTCCCGAGGCGTCCTTGCGCACGCCATAGTGTATGCCCGTGCCGATGTTGAACGTGTCGACCGTCGTGCCGGACGTGGCGGTGACGCCGGCCATGGATTGGGTGACGCCGACCATGTTGTCCATCGCGCCCAGATTCACCAGGCCGCCCAGATAATACTCGTTGGAGAGCGGAGGCTCCGCGGCGAAAGTCCTGAAAACACGGCGCGCGATCGCGCTGCTGAGATTGCCCATGCGCACGGCTCCGGTCCTGGGCGTCCCCGTCGTCAGGGAATGGGAGAGTCCGGCGAGGTTGGCCACCGCGGCCATGGTGTTGTTGACCCAGGTCTTTCCTCCCGAGTTGGCGAATCCGTAATTTCCCATGAGCACGCCGGTGTTGGGCGAGTAGCCGAGGCCGTTTTCGGCGTCATAGGTTCCTCCCGCGCCGGAGTCGGTGGTTTGAAACGACTCCGAGGCGATCAGCGCCGCATGGGCGGACGAGGCGCCGGCCCAAAGGGAGAGCAGCGCGGCCAAGGCGTAGGTAGGGGAACGCATCGCAGGCGACTATCGGTTGGCTTTCCGCAAACTTTAGTC
>JAIXVY010000386.1 GCA_027482505.1 Opitutaceae bacterium
AGGGTCTTTTTACCGAGGAGACGCCTTACGACCCGCACTCGCCGTATTCCGCCTCGAAGGCCTCCAGCGACCACCTCGCCCGCGCCTGGGCCGACACCTACGGCCTGCCCGTCCTGGTGACGAACTGCTCCAACAACTACGGCCCCTTCCAGTTCCCGGAGAAACTCATCCCGGTCGTCATTCTCAAGGCGCTTCGTGGCGACCCCATCCCCGTTTACGGCAAGGGCGAAAACATCCGCGATTGGCTCTACGTCGGCGACCACGCCGAGGCCCTGCACACGGTCATCGCCCGCGGACGTCCGGGCCAGACCTACAACATCGGCGGCAACAACGAGCGCCGGAACATTGATCTCGTGCGCCTGCTCTGCGGACTCCTAGACGAACTCCGCCCCCGCGCCGACGGTCGCGCCTACGCCGAGCAGATAACCTTCGTCGCTGACCGTCCCGGACATGACCTCCGCTACGCCATCGACGCGACCAAGATCCAGCGCGAGCTCGGCTGGAGCCCGCGCCAGGACCACGTCTCCGGCTTCCGCAAGACCGTCCAATGGTATCTCGATAACACCGCGTGGACCGCGGGCATCCTCAACGGCAGCTACAAACTCGAACGCCTCGGCACCAAGGCTTGATACCCCCATGTCCACGTCCTCTCGCAAAGGCATCGTTCTGGCCGGCGGCTCCGGCACCCGGCTCTACCCGCTCACCATCGCGGTCTCCAAGCAGCTCATGCCGGTTTACGACAAGCCCATGATCTACTATCGGCTCAGCATCCTCATGCTGGCGGGTATTCGGGAGATCCTGGTGATATCCACGCCGGTCGACCTGCCGCTTTTCCGCCGCCTGTTGGGCGACGGCGCGCAGTTTGGCGTGCGGTTCTCCTATGCCGAACAGCCTTCGCCTGATGGGCTGGCCCAAGCCTTCACCATCGCGGCAGACTGCGGCTTTTTGCAGCCGGGAGACCGCGCCGCTCTGGTCCTCGGAGACAACCTGTTCTACGGTCACGATCTCGCCCGTTCGCTCCAAGCCGCAAGTGCACAGCAATCCGGCGCGACCATCTTCGGCTATCACGTTGCCGACGCCCGCGCTTACGGCGTCGTGGAGTTCGCGCCCGACGGGAAAGTGCTTTCGATCGAGGAAAAACCCGCGCAGCCAAAATCCAACTACGCCGTTCCGGGGCTTTATTTCTACGATTCCGACGTGGTGACCCTCGCCCGCTCGCTCAAGCCCAGCGCCCGCGGCGAACTGGAGATAACCGACCTCAACCGCCTCTATCTGGCGCGCGGCGACCTGAGGGTTGAACTGCTCGGCCGCGGCACCGCCTGGCTCGACACCGGCACGCACGACAGCCTGCTCGAGGCGGGCCAGTTCGTGAGCGTGATCGAGAATCGCCAGGGGCTGAAGATCGCCTGCCTGGAGGAAATCGCCTGGCGCCAAGGGTGGCTGGACAGGGCTGGATTCGAACGGTCGGTCCGTGCGCTCGGCAAGTCGACCTATGGCGCTTACCTCGCTCGGCTGAAGCTATGAGCGCATCCGTTCGTAATCAGTTTGCGCTTTGGTGGCAGTTTACTCGCCGCGAACTAGAATCGCGACACCGCGGGAGCCACTTGGGCGTGCTGTGGATGCTGCTTACGCCGTTGCTCGAGTTTGCCATATACGCGACGATTTTTGGGGTGATTTTCGGCGGGCGCTACGGAGTGGTTAAAGGAGAGACGCAGGCAACCTACGCCTTGGGCGTTTTCCTTAGCCTGACACTTTATCGACTGGCTGCGGAGACGCTGGCCAGTGCCCCGGGCGTGATTCTGGCCCAGCCGAATCTGGTGAAGAAAGTCGTGTTTCCGCTCCATTTGCTTCCGCTTGCCGCTCTGGGCGGCATAGCCTTTCGAGGTTCTGTCAGTCTGATGCTTTGGACCGGCGCGTATTTTGTGTTTGGCCCGGGATTGGCTCCTTCCGCGTTATGGATGCCGTTGCTGCTTTTGCCTCTCGCCGCGATGTGCGTGGGCGGCGGATGGCTGCTTGCGTCTCTGGGTGTGTTTTTGCGCGACATTGGCCAGCTGGCCGGCCCGGCTTCGATGGTCATGCTCTACAGTAGCGCGATATTTTACTCCGCGGAGATGGTGGCTCGCAAAAGCGAGTTTGCTTGGTCGATTCTGCGCTTCAATCCGCTCCTCCATATTGTCGAAGGCGCCCGGCGGGCGATGCTCTGGCACGAGACCCCGTCTCTCCCCGGGCTGGCCTATGCGTGGGTGGTCGGGGCCTTGGTTCTGGCTGCCGGGTGGTTTTCTTTTCGCAAGCTGCGTTCCGGCTTCGCCGATGTCTTATGAGTCACGGTTCGATTTCGACACAGGCTCAGCCCTCGCGTTCGCCGTCGGACGACGGAGTCGCAATCTCCGTCGCCGGCGTGGGCAAGGTTTATCGGATCTGGAAAGATCCGGCGGCACGCCTGAAGCATCCCATCGTCCAGACGTTTGGAGCGGTTTTGCCCGAGCCGCTTCATCCGCCCGCTTTGAAGCGACGCCTTAGGCGCGACGGGCAAAATTCATACTATCGGGATTTCCACGCGCTGCGGGAAGTCGGCTTTGAGGTGCGCAAGGGCGAATCCCTCGGCATTGTAGGCAAGAACGGCTCGGGCAAGAGCACGCTTTTGCAGATTATAGCCGGCACGCTTACCCCGACCACAGGCCATGTGGGTGTGCGTGGCAGGGTGGCCGCGCTGCTCGAGCTGGGGAGCGGTTTTAACCCCGAGTTCACGGGACGGGAAAACGTATATCTCAACGCAGGCATCCTGGGCCTCACTCGCGAGGAGACAGAAGCGCGCTTCGCCGAGATAATCGCTTTCGCCGACATCGGCGATTTCCTCGACCAACCCACCAAGATCTATTCAAGCGGCATGACCATGCGGCTTGCTTTCGCGGTTGTGGCGCATGTCGACCCCGAGATCCTGATTGTGGACGAGGCGCTGGCGGTCGGAGACGTGAGGTTTCAGGCCAAGTGTCACCGCAAGTTTGAGGAACTGCGCGCCAAGGGCATCACCTTGCTGCTTGTGTCGCATTCGGGCGATGACGTGTTGCGCCTCTGTAATAAGGTGGTCTGGCTCGACCAAGGCGCGATTCGGAAAGCAGGAGCCCCTAAGCCGATCATGGAGGAGTATCTCGCGCACATGGTGCACGACGCGCCTCGCCAAACAGCGGAGACGAGCGAGGCCAAAGTGGCCGCCGAGGACAACCTGGCGCCGCTTCCAGCCGACGCCTGCGTAACCGGCGATGGTGGCGCTGCGTTGCTCGGGGTGGCGCTGCAGGATGAGCAAGGACGCAGGCTCGATTTACTCACGGAATCCCGCCCGGTGCAGGTGGTATATCGGGGAGTGGCGAGAATGCGTTTGGAACGTCCGTTTTTCGCATTCCAAGTCGTGAATTTGAAGGGGTTGAGAGTGACTGGAAGCAACACCTACGTGCTTGGGCGCGAACCGGCGCCGATAAACGCCGGCTCCACTTTCCGTGTCTCCTTCCGCTTTGTTTTTCCGGAGCTGGAAAACGGCGACTATCTGCTCGCCGTCGGCCTGAACGACGGCACGCCCAACGAACACATACGGCATGCTTTTGCAGCCGACGCCTTTCACTTTCGTTTCTTGAGTTCAAGGCGCTCGCAGAGCCAGGCGGTTCTGCTCAAGCTGTCAGACTGTGCGGTCGAGACCGCAGTGTCCTCGTGAACAGGGCCTCATCTCAGTCGCTTCGCCTGCTTTGTTTCGCCCATTCGGCGGGCTTGCGGGGAGCGGAACGTTCGCTTGCGGATCTTGTGGCAGGCTTGGCGCGACGCGGAGTGGAATGTCACGTTATGCTTCCGGAAGAAGGGCCGTTGCGTGGTCTTGTGGAGGAGGGTGGCGCCCGGGCCCACGTGGCCGCTTCTCGGCTGGTGGCGCGTCATTGGTCTTGGGCGGTCGGACCTGAAATAACCGATGCCGTAACGGCGGAATTTGAAGCTGTGGTCGTCGAGCAGGCGCGGGTCATTGCTCCCGATTTCATCCTGAGCCAGACCATCGTCTCCCCTTGGGGAGCGATGTGCGCGGAATCGCTTTCGGTCCCGCACCTGAATTCGGTGCGCGAGTATGGCCGCCTTGATCACGGGTTGCCCTTTTCGCTTGGCCTCGACGCTTGTGTCGCCGCGCTTCGGATGAGCAGCGCCCAGGTTTTTTGCGTCAGTCGCGATGTGCGATCCGTGCTTTTCCCGGGGGCGGAGGATGAAGGCGTGGAGGTCATTTACAGCCATATCCAAGTCGCGGCCTCCCATGCGGCCGAGGCTCGGCGATCAAGCGCACGGCCCGTGGTCGGAATATTTGGCGCGCTTCACCCCAGCAAGGGCCAGCTTGAGCTTGTTCGTGCCTGCGTCCTGCTTGCCGGACAAGGCGTGGATTTCCAGTGCGAGCTGATCGGCGATGCGGGGGATGCGGACTACGTGGAGGCGATACGTGCCGAGATTGCCGCATCTGGACTGGAGGAGATCGTTCGCCTGAGGCCTTTCGTTGATCGCCCGGAGCTGGAGATGGCGCGGATGGCGACTGTGGTTTCGTGCGCGCGGCGAGAGGCGATGGGCCGCACGCTTATCGAGGCTTCGTTGCTCCGGGTGCCCGTGATTTACGCTTCGACCGGTGGTGCGCCGGAAGTGTTCCGGGATAAAATCGACGCCCTTGCGTATCCACTTGGCGATATCGCGGCTCTGGCCGAGTCGATTCGACTCATCTTGACGAATCCCGCCTCCGCCGCCGTTCGCGCGGAAAGCGCTGCCGTCCGTTGCGGGGAGTTTTTCTCGGAGGAGCGGTATTGTGGCGCGGTGCATAGGCGCCTGCTCGCCTTGTCTCGCACCCGCAGTCGGCCAGGTGAGACGCCGGTTTGGGATCTCGTAACCGCCCGTTTCCCTCGGCTCATGGCGCAGGTGTTCGTGGCGACGGGTGGTGCTTACTCCGAAAAAGTCTCCCGTCGCGTGGGATTTCCCTCGGGCAGGATGCGCAGTCTCCAATTCGCGGGCTTGCCCACGACGGATGAAACAGTGCGGCTGCGCTTCGATCCTTTGGATCGCTGCGGACAGCTCAAGATCGGTCGCCTCACACTGGTGCGATCGACCGGGCGAGATAGCGGGCCGGAGCGGCTTGAGATCTCCCATAACGGGGGCACCACGTTGGAGGGGCTTGCGGTTGTGGCCGAGGGACCAGACTGGCCTTTGCTTTTTGCGTTTAACGATGATCCGCGGATTGAGCTGCAGCCCATGCCTCGGCCAACATTCGGGGAATGGTTTCTGGAGGCCGAGTTGTGTGCGGTCACGGATGGTGGCGCGGCTGCTAATGCGCTCTGCGTCCTTTCCCAGTCCTTGCGCCAAGCGGTTGAGCGGCTCGACGCCGAAGGCTCGGCTCACCGTGCGGTCACGGAGTCGTTGCGGCAGGAACGTGCTGTTCTTGCGGGGCGCGAATCCGAGCTGGCGTCGAGCAGGGCGGATCTCGCTTTGGCGGCGTCGGAACAGCGTCGCCTCGCCGTTGCGGAAGCGGCTCTTCAAGCCCGGCTCGCCGTTGCGACCAGGTCATTTTTTTGGAAATCCACCGCTCCCTTGCGCTACATCGAAAATCTTCTTCGCGTTCCCAGCCGTGCCGTTCTTGCGAGGCGATCGGCATGCTATTTTAACTTGGAAGCCGATCTTGGGA
>JAIXVY010000392.1 GCA_027482505.1 Opitutaceae bacterium
ATCTATCTCGATGGGAAGTTCGTCGATCAGGCGGACGCAAAAGTTTCGGTTTTCGACCACGGTCTCCTCTACGGAGACGGCGTGTTCGAGGGTATCCGCCTCTACCAGGGCAACGTGTTCCGTCTCGAGGAGCACCTGGAGCGCCTGGAGATGTCGGCCAAGGCCATCCTGCTCGACCTGCCATGGTCACGGAAGGAGATTTCCGACGCCACCTGCGAGACCTGCCGCCAAAACGGGCTCACCGACGGCTACATTCGCCTCGTCGTCACCCGCGGCGTGGGCGACCTGGGCCTTTCGCCCTGGCTGTGTCCGCGTCCGTCCATTTTCATCATCGCGGCCAAGATCGCGCTGTATCCGGCCGAGCATTACACGACCGGGCTCACCATCTGCACCGTGCCCACTCGTCGCATCAATCCTGCCGCGCTTCCGCCCACCGTGAAGTCGCTGAACTACCTCAACAACATCCTGGCCAAGATCGAGGCCAAGCAGTCGGGTTGCCTGGAGGCGATCATGCTCAACGACCAAGGCTACGTGGCCGAGTGCACGGGCGACAACCTCTTCATCGTCCACAAGGGCGCCATCCTCACTCCCGCGGCCTCCCAGGGCGCGCTCAAGGGCATCACCCGCGACGCCATCTTCGACATCGCCGCCGAGATCGGCGTGCCGATGCGCGAGGCCAACCTGACCCGCTACGATGTCTGGTGCGCCGACGAGTGCTTCCTCACCGGCACCGCCGCCGAGGTCATTCCGGTGGTGAAGCTGGACGGTCGCGTCATTGGCGACGGCAAGCCCGGTTCCGTGACGGCCCGCGTGCTCGAGGCGTTTCGACGCCGGGTGCTGGTGGAGGGCACCCGCATCTAGCGGTCTCTATTGCCGGCTGTTTTTCGGGCGGAATGTCCCGAATCTCTCCAAACCGCGCCAATACGGCGCGGTTTTTTCGCGTCCCGCGGGTTTGCGGCAGGCCTCGGGATGCGCGTTTCGTGTTGGGAGGCAGGGCTTCGCGCGTTAAACCGCAAGCCTTCGAGGCCGATAAATAACGCTGGCATAACGCGTGCAAACCCGGCGTGGTTTTCAACGCCACCTTTTCGTCACGCCAAGGTCGAATTTTTCCCGCACACCCTTATCTTCCGAGCATGGCCAGTTCCCTCAAATGCGATCTCTGCGGCAAACCCGCCACCGTTCATCTCACGCAGATCGTCAACGCCAAGATGCACAAGGTGGACTTGTGCGAGGCTTGCGCCCAGGCGAAGGGCGTAACCGATCCGGGCGGGTTCTCGCTGGCCGATCTGTTGCTCAAGGCCTCGCTTGATCCGGAGGCCGCGGGTTCGGCCGAGGCGCCCATGGGGGCATGCTGCCCGGATTGCGGCTTCACCCCGTCCGATTTCAAGAAGCAGGGGCGTTTCGGCTGCCCTCGTTGCTACCAGACTTTCGCCGGCATGGTCGTTCCCATGCTGGAAAACATGCACAAGGGCGTGCGCCACGCCGGCAAGGTGCCGGAGAAGGCCCTGCGCCGGCGCAGCCTGGAGGAGCGCGTGGCCGAACTCGAGGCCGGGCTGGCCGAGGCCATCCGCGCGGAGCGTTACGAGGATGCCGCCGGCCTGCGCGACGAGCTCGCGCGCGCCCGGCGCGAGGCCGCCGGCGAAGCCGCCTCCGGCGAGGACCGCGCCCCGGCCCCCGCCGCGCCCCGCCGCTGAACGGCCGACACGAAACCGACGATGAAAGTCTCCGCCCTTCTCGCCACCCCCTCCGAGCTGACCGACACGGCCAGCTCCAAGTGCGCCGTTGTATTGATGACGCGGATACGGCTCGCGCGCAATCTCGCCGGCCGCCCCTTCCCGGGCTGGAGCCGCGAGCCCCAGCGCGAGGAGGTGCTGGCCCGCTGCCGCGAGGCCCTCGCCGCCACCGCGCCCATGAAGCGCTCCGTGAACAGCGCGGTCTCCGAATTGTCCGAGCTGGAGCGCCAGATCCTGGTCGAGCGCCACCTCATTTCCCGGGAGCTGGCGGGCGCCAAGCACGCCGCGGGTCTCGTCATCAACCGCGACCAGACCGTCTCCGTCATGGTCAACGAGGAAGACCACCTTCGCATCCAGGTCCTTCGCGCGGGCTTCCAGCTCAAGAAGGCGTGGACGCAGATCGACGCCCTGGACAACGAATTGGAGGAAAAGCTCGATTACGCCTTCGACCCGGCCCTCGGCTACCTTACCGCCTGCCCGACCAACCTGGGCACCGGCATGCGCGCCTCGGCCATGATGCATCTGCCCGCGCTCGTCATCTCCAGCCAGATGGAAAAGGTCGTGCGGGCGGTGAACCAGCTGGGAATGGTGGTTCGCGGGCTCTTTGGCGAGGGCTCCGACGCCTCCGGCAGCATTTTCCAGATTTCCAATCAGACCACGCTGGGCGAATCCGAGGAAGCCATCCTCAAGCGGCTGGGCAGCGTGCTGCAGTCCATCGTCGAGCACGAGCTCAACGCCCGGGAAAAGTTGCTCGAGGCCGACTCGGCCAAGCTGCACGACAAGATAGGCCGCGCCTACGGCATCCTGCAAAATTGCCATCAGCTCAGCTCCAGCGAGGCCATGAATCTCCTTTCCCTGCTGCGGCTGGGCATAGATCTGGGGCTCTTTCCCGAGGCGACCCGCGCCCTCACGGATCGCCTTTTCATCGAGGCCCAGCCCGGCCACGTTCAGGTGGCCGCCACCCACGACCTCGATCCCGCCCGTCGCGACGCCTTGCGGGCCGAAAGGGTGCGTCAGGAGTTTGCAAACATACCCCGGCCCGATTTTAGCTCTCAGCAGAAGCCTTAAGCTCTTTCCCGCCGGGCCGAGGTCCGGTAAAACGCTCTCAACGCCCCCTTCTTTTTTATGGAACCGATGAACAACTTCACCCCGCGCGCCCAGCAGGTGCTGGCGCTCGCGCGCAAGGAGGCCGACCGCTTCCACCACAACTACGTCGGCACCGAGCATTTGCTGCTGGGCTTGATCAAGCTCGGCCAGGGCGTCGCGGTCTCGGTTCTCCAGAAGATGGGTCTGGACCTCGAAACCGTGCGCGCCGCGGTCGAGAAACAGGTCGGCACCGGCCAGGAGACCAAGAACCAAGGCTCCATTCCCTACACGCCCCGCGTGAAGAAGGTCCTGGCCCTCGCCGGCAAGGAGGCCAAGGCCCTCAACCACTCCTATGTCGGCACCGAGCACATTCTCCTCGGCCTCCTCCGCGAGGGCGAGGGCGTGGCCGCCCGCGTGCTCAAGTCGCTCGACATCGACATTGAGCGGACTCGCAACGAAATCCTCCGCGAACTCGACCCGCAGTTCTCCGGCGGCGAAGAGGGCGCCGGTTCCGGCGACGCCGGCGGTTCGGGCGAGGGCGCCGGCAAAGGCGGCGGAGAAGAGGCCTCAGCCGGCGGCTCCGCCCGCGCCGAGGACGGCAAGAAGGAGGTGAAGACC
>JAIXVY010000176.1 GCA_027482505.1 Opitutaceae bacterium
CGATGCCGATGCCGTTGTCCTCCACCCACAGCCGCACCCACTCGCCGCGCGGCTCGGCCCGCAGCCTCACCTCGGGCGTCGCGCCGTCCGCCACGAATTTCAAGGCGTTGCCCAGCAGATTGGCCAGCATCTGGCCCAGCGTGGCCTCGTGACCGCGCACGCACGGCAGGGGCTCGATCACCTCCACCTTGGCCCGGCTGCGCTCCGCCTCCACCGCGCACTGAAACCAGGCCTGCTCCCACGCCTTGGCCACCGAGACCGGCTCCAGCTCGATCCGCGCCCGCGCCACTCGGCCGAAGGTGAGCAGGTCGATCACGAGACGATCCATGAATTCCGAGGCGCCCTGGATGCGCTCCAGCATGTGCCGCGCGGTCGGATCGAGCTTCTCCGCGTAATCCTCGACCAGGAGCTGGGCGAAGCCGGTCACCGCCCGCAGCGGCCCGCGCAGGTCGTGGGCGACCGAATACACGAAGGTCTCCAGCTGCTCGCTCGCCTCGCGCAGCTCGGCGGTGCGCTCGGCCACCGCCTGCTCCAGCTGGGAGGCGTGCTCCTGCAGGCGCGCCTGCGCGTCGCGCAAGGCCAGCTCGGTCAGCTTTCGCTCCGTGATGTCCTTGGCCACGTAGGAAAACCGCGTCCGCCCGCCGCCCGCCGGGCCGATGCACGCCACGACGCACAGCAGCCATATCACCCGGCCTCCTTTTTGAAAGGCGCGCTCGAACTGGACGGGCTGCCCGAGGCGCTCGCTCTCGCGATAGCTCGCGATCCAGAACGCGACGTCGTCCGCGCTCGCGCCCAGCTCGCGCGCGGTGCGGCCGGCCATGCCTCCGCCGGGCGCGTCGAAGAGCCGCTCCGTGGCCTTGTTGTCGTAGACGTGCACGATCTCGCCCTGGCCCGCGGCGAGCTCGACCACGCCCATCAGCAAGGGCGAGCTGTCGTAAAAGCTGCGCAGCGTGCGCTCGTTCTCCGTCAGCCGCTTCTCCGCTTCCTTGAGCGCGGTGATGTCCTGGTTGAACACCACCGCGCCCGCCACCCTGCCGTCCGCGTCGCGCACCGGGACGGCGGAGTTGAGGATGGTTTTTCGCGAGCCGTCGAAACACTGGATGTCGAGCACCTCGTCGAGGGAGGTCTCGCCGTTTCGGATCGCGCGCGCGGCGCCCCAGTCCTGCGGGCCGACAGGCTCGCCCGTGCCGTGCCGCCACGCCTTGTATTCGCCGAAAAGCTCCGGGCCCACGTAGCGCGCCCCGGCCCAGATCTGACGGCCCGCGGCGTTGCCATAGATGATACGCCCCTCCGAATCCACGAACCACACGCCGACCGGCAGGTGCTCCAGGTAAAAACGTTCCCGCATCGGCTCGTCCCACAGGCCGGCGGGCCGGACCGACGAGACCGGCAGCACCTGCGCCACGCCGTCGATGCGCGGACCGCCGGGACCACGGGCCGCGACGCGGCCCTTCAGACGCACCTGCCGCTCCGGCCCGGCCGTCACGACGGCCAGACGCGCGCAAACCTCGAAAGTCGCGCCTTCGCCCTTCGCCGCGGCCGAGCGCCACGCCCCCTCCGCCGCTCCGCGATCCAGCGGGTGCAGGGCCGCAAGCAGACCGCTCTCGTCGGTCGCCTCGGCGCAGCCGAGCAAACGAGAAGCCTGGGCGGACAAACGCGCGCGCCGCTCGTCGGGCCAGAGCTGCCACCAGCCGGCCTCCGTCTGCTCGGCGAGAAACGACAGCCAGTCGGGCTCGTCCGCGCCCGATGCGCGCTCCTTCGACGGCGCCGGCTGCTCGGAGCTCATACCAGATAGGCGGCCAAGGCGCCCTTGCCCTCCGATGCGTTTGCGCGCGTCTCGCGCGCGGTTCCGAGCCAGTCGTGCAGCGCGCCCGCGAACCTCACGAGATCATCGTGACGGTTCGGCTTGAGCACGTATCCGTTCGCCCGCAGCGCCCGCGCCCGGCGCACGTCCGCCGGAAGATTGGAGGCGGAAAAGACATAGACCGCCAGATGATCCCAGGCCGGCACGGCGCGCACCGACTCCAGAACCTCGAATCCGTTCATTCGCGGCATGTTCAAATCCAACAACACGACGTCGGGCCAGGGATGCCGGATCCGGTCGGCGAAAGCGCCTTCGCCCCGCAGATAGGCCAGCGCCTCGGCCCCGTCCTCCACGGCGCCTAGCCGGCCGGGAATGCCCGCCTTGCGAAACGCCTGCCGCATCAGGAAAACGTCATCTTCGTTATCCTCGACCAGCAGAACGTGGTAGGCGAGCGGTTCGGACACGCCTCACGCTGGCCACTTGCAACAGCCGCGGGCAAGCGGAAGTTTATATGCAAAAGAGGCTGGGCCCAAGCGGGCCCTGTCAGGAATAGTCCCGCCGCCCCTCGAGGGCGCTGCGCAGCGTGACCGCATCGGCGTAGAGCACCCCGCCGCCGCTCGGCAGGCCGAAGCCGATGCGCGAGACCTTGACCGCCGCCCCGGCCGTCCCCTCGGAGGCCAGTTGCTGGGTGATGAAGTGACAGGTCGCCTCGCCCTCCACGTCGTTGCCCAGCGCCAAAATGAGTTCGCGCACCTCGCCGTCCTCGATGCGCCCGCGCAGGGCGCCCCAGTTTAGATCATCGGGGCCCACGCCGTTGATCGGCGACAGACGACCGTGCAACACATGGTAAACGCCCTTGTAGGCGCCGGAGCGCTCCATGGCCACGAGGTCGGGCGTGTGCTCGACCACGCACACCACGCCCTGGTCGCGCCGCGCGTCGGCGCACACCGCGCACAGCTCGCCCTCGGCCAGATTGCCGCACCGGGCGCACCGGCGCACGATGCGCGCCGCCTCCTCCAGGGCCGCGACCAGCTCCGGCAGCCGCCCCGGCTTTTCCACCAGCAGGTGCAAGGCGATGCGCTCGGCCGAGCGGTAACCGACGCCGGGCAGTCGCTTCAGCGCCTGCTGAAGTTTTTCAAAGGCGGGAGTCATGGCTCCAAAAAAGAAACCACGGATTTCATGGATGCACGCGGAGAAGAAAACTCGATCCGCGCCAATCCGCGAAATCCGCGGCTAAAAAAATCCGGCCAAGTGTCCGGGCGACCGCCTCAGAACATGCCCGGCATCTGGAACGCGGAGGTCACCTTCTGCATCTCCTCCTCGTTGTATTTCTTGGCCGCGGCGGCGGCCTCCTGCACGGCGGCCAGCACCTCGGCGGAAACCGTGGCGGCGTCCTCCTTGATGAACTCGGCGTCGATCTTCAGGGAGAGGAACTGGCCCGCGCCGTTGATCTTCACCTGCACCGCGCCGCCGCCGCGCGAGAAGTCGAGCTCCTTGGCCGCGAGCTGGGTTTGGAGCGACTCGATCGAGCGCTGCATTTTCTGGGCTTGTTTGAGGAGTTTTCCGACGCCGGCCATGGTGGTGCTTGGATGGGTTGAGGGATGAGAAAGGGAAAGATTAAGCTGTCGAACACCGTCCAAGCCGCCAGCGCTTTCAAGCCAAAGTGTTTCACTCCGTCCGCTCGACACCCGCCCGCCATCCGGAAAGGTAGGAAACCCGCATGCCCGATCTGGAAAAACTCGACTGGTCCGCCCTCGACCGCCTCCGCGCCCTCTTCCTCGCCCGCGACGCCGCCGCCAACGGACCCTACTGGCTGGATCAGTCCGCCCTCGCCGCCTACGACGCCACCTACGCCGAGCGCATCGGCTGGAAATGGGACGCCCTGCTCCGCGAGCTCCGCCTGCGGCGCTGGACGCCGCCCGCCGGCACCGTGCTGCTCGACTACGGCTGCGGCTCGGGCGTGGCCGGCCGCCGCGTGCTCGAGGCCTTCGGCCAAAATCATTTCGCCGGACTCGCGCTGCACGACCACGGCCCCGAGGCGGTCGCCTTCGCCACCGCGCGCGCCTCGGCCGCGTTTCCCGGGCTGCCGCTCGTCGACGCGGGCCGCGTGCGCGCCCCGGATTCGCGCCCGGCGTTCACCCTCGTGGTCAGCCACGTGCTCAACGAACTCCCGCCGGCCGCGCGCGACGAACTCGTCGCTCTCGCCGCCCGCGCCTCCGCCGTGATCTGGATTGAGCCCGGCACCCACGCCGACGGCCGCGCCCTCGCCTCGGTGCGCGACACCCTGCGCGCCCGCCACCGCATCATCGCGCCCTGCACCCACCGCGAAAATTGCCCGCTCTTCGCCGAGGCCAACGCCCGCGAGTGGTGCCACTTCTTCGCCGAGCCGCCGCGCGGCGTGCAAAACGACCCCGCCTGGGTGCGCTTCGCCCAGCGCGTCGGCGTCGACCTGCGCAGCCAGGCCTACAGCTGCCTCGTGCTGGAAAGCGGCTCGGGCCCGGCCCCCGACCTCGCGCCATCGGCGGCCCCCTCCGCGTCCGATCCGTCGCCCACGGCGGCCGACTCCGCGCTCCCCGCCCCCGGCTCCGCGCCCCTGCCCGCCCGCGCCTTGGGACGCCCGGAGGTGTTCAAACCCTACGCACGCTTCCTCGCCTGCGACGCGAGCGGCCTGCATTGGCTGGAGCTGCCCAAGCGCGTCGATCCGGCCTTGGTCAAACGCCTGGACAAAGATCCGCCCGTGCCGCTCTTCGCCCTGACCCACGACGGCAAACGCATTTCCGCCGCCACCCCGCTCGTCGACCCCACGCCGCCCGAAATGTAACCTATTGGGTTACACGGTCCGCGTTTTAGGCGAGGGCTCGGGCGGAAGGTCGCGGGTAAGAGAGTTACCTTGACCCCCGCCCCGCCCCGCGAGGAACCTGACCGTTTATGAAAGCCGGAATCGTCGGTCTCCCCAACGTGGGCAAGTCCACCCTCTTCAACGCCCTCACCCGCTCCCGCAAGGCCGAGGCCGCGAACTATCCGTTCTGCACCATCGACCCGAACGTCGGCGTCGTCACCGTGCCCGACGAGCGCCTCTACGCGCTCCAGAAGATCGCCAAGACCAACGTCGTCATCCCGGCCGCCATCGAGTTCGTCGACATCGCCGGCCTCGTGAAGGGCGCCAGCCAGGGCGAGGGCCTCGGCAACCAGTTCCTCGCCAACATCCGCGAGACCGACGCCATAGTCCACGTCGTCCGCTGCTTCGAGGACTCCGACATTCTCCACACCATGGGCTCGGTCGACCCGGTGCGCGACATCGACGTCATCACCACCGAGCTCATCCTCGCCGACCTCGACGCCGTCCAGAAGCGCCTCGACAAGACCCAGAAGAAGGCGAAGTCCGGCGACAAAGAGGCCCAGGCCGAGGTCGCCCTGCTCGAGCGTCTCGTCCCCCACCTCAACGAGAACAAGCCCGCCAACATCCTCGAGGCCACCGAGGACGAGCAGAAGCTGCTCAAGCTCTTCCAACTCCTCTCCGCCAAGCCCGTTCTCTACGCCTGCAACGTCGCCGAGGGTGACCTCGCCACCGCCGAGCAGAACCCCTTCGTGCAAAAGGTCGCCGCCTTCGTGAAGCAGCACCACGACGCCGCCTACGTGCCCATCTCCGCCCGCATCGAGGCCGAGCTCATCGACCTCTCGCCCGAGGAGGCGAAGGAGTTCCTCAAGGACCTCGGCGTGACCGACTCCGGCGTCTCCAACCTCATCCGCGGCAGCTACGGCCTCCTCGGTCTTCAGACCTACTTCACCGCCGGTGAAAAAGAGGTCCGCGCCTGGACGATCAAGAAGGGCTGGAAGGCCCCGCAGGCCGCGGGAGTCATCCACACCGACTTCGAGAAAAACTTCATCAAGGCCGAGGTCGTCTCCTACGAGGACCTCGTCCGCCTCGGCAGCACCGCCGCCGCGCGCGACGCCGGCAAGTATCGCCTCGAGGGCAAGGAATACGTGTTCCGCGACGGCGACGTCGCCCTCTTCAAGATCGGCGCCTGAGCCCGCCGACCGCGCCGCCCCGTCGGCGCGGAAGAGCCGGAGGCCCCGGGAGAGAGGCGACGCGCCCTCTCCCCGCTTCGCCTCCTACCAAGGTTTAACGCATTCCGCCCCCAGCCACGGGTGGCACGGGCAGGCGCGGATTGATCGGTATCTATCCGTGATAATCCGTGTTATCCGTGGTCAAAAACTCCGGCGTAAAACCCCAAAGGGTTCGGCCGGCGGTATCAGCCGAGCAGCAGCTTCAATCCCGCCGCCGCGCTCAGGGCGAGCGCGAGCCGTTCAAACCACGCCTGCGACACGCGCGGCAAAATCCAGCGGCCGAGAAAGGCCCCGGCGAGCACCGCCGGCGCGAGCGCGAGGTTGAAGGCAAAGCTGTCGGTCGTGATCAGGCCGAGGCCGACCATGAACGGGACCTTGAAGAGGTTCAGCAGGAGAAAAAACACCGCGGCCGTGCCCACGAAGGCCATCTTGGGCAGGCGCATGGCGAGCAGGTAAATCGCCATCAGCGGGCCCGCGGCGTTGGCGACGAGCGTGGTGAAACCGGTGAGCACACCGATGGTGGGCGCGAACCCCGGGCCATGCTCCGTCGCGGCGGCCGGCGCGGTGACTGCGGCGGACGCCGGAACGCGGCGCTTGCGCCAAAGGTGCAGCGCGACGAGGGCGACGATCATGCCGCCGACGAGAACCTTGGCCTGCTGGTTGTCGATCACCCGCATGGCGAACGCGCCGAGGACGACGCCCGCGCCGGTCCAGAGAAAGAGCCGCCTCAGGTGGCTCCACTCGGTGTGCTGGCGGTAGGAGAAAACCGCGACGAGATCGCCGAAGATGAGCAACGGCAGGACGAAGCCGCTTGCCTGCTTGGCAGGCATGAGGTTCGCGAAGATCGCGACCGAGAGCATCCCGAGGCCGGGGACGCCGGTCTTGGAAAGGCCCACGACCAGCGCGGAGAAGGCGGCGAGCGCCCAGGTGACGGCGTCGAAGCTCATGCGGCGGAGGAACCGGTCGATGCGGCGAGCTCGGGCGTGAAAGCGCCGGCCGCGACGCGAAAAATCTCCCACGCGCCAAGCTCGGCGGCGGGAAGCTCCGTGCCGGTGGCCAGCACCTGGCGGTCTTCGCCGAGCGCGGCCCAGAAGCGGCGGCGGCGGGCGGGGTCGAGCTCGCCGAGCACGTCGTCGGCGAGGAGCACGGGCTGCACTCCCGTGGCGGCGCGGATGTGGTTCACCTGGGCGAGGCGCAGGGCGAGGA
>JAIXVY010000399.1 GCA_027482505.1 Opitutaceae bacterium
CACCGCGCAGGTCAGGCCGAGGCAGGCCAGCCAGAAATACTCGAAGGAGGAGAAGTTGATCGCGACCTCGGCCAGCAGCGGCGCGGCGGCGATCAGCACGGCCACGCCGACCAGCCCGCCGGCGACGGAAAAGACCAGGTTCACCCCCATGTTGAGGTTCAGCTGGCCCTTCTTGGTCATCGCATAGGATTCGTCGGCGTAGGCGGCCGAGGCCGGCGTGCCCGGCATGCGCAGCATCGCCGCCGGGATGTCGCCGGCGAAGATCGCCATGGCGGTCGCGGTGACGATGGCGCCCAGCGCCGGCACCGGCGGCATGAAGAAGGTGACAGGCACCAGCAGCGCGGTGGCCATGGTGGCCGTCAGCCCCGGCATCGCGCCGACGAACATGCCGAACACCGCCGAGACGGCGATGACGCCGAGCACGAAGGGGTCGAAGACCAGCCCGAAGGCCTGGATCAGCGCGTCCATCGTCGTGTGCCCTCAGACCTCGGCCGGCGCGGTCACAGCACGCTGTCCAGCAGCCCGCGCGGCAGCGGCACGCGCATCATGCCCGCGAAGAACCAGTGGATGGTCAGCGTCACGCCGGCCGCCACCGGCAGCGCCACGACGGGCCGCGCGCGGAACCACAGGAACAGCACCAGAAGGATGGCGAAGGCCGTCGGGATGAAGCCCAGCGTGTCGACGACGAAGATGTAGGCCAGCACCGCCCCCGGCATCAGCAGCACGGAGACCAGCCGCGCCGGGGCGCGCACCCACTCGTCCAGCGGCAGCAGGCGCTGGCGCGCGCGCAGGCCCCGCAGCGCCAGCAGCAGCCCGCAGCCGGCGATGCCGGCGGCCAGGATGCGCGGGAACAGGCTCGGGCCGTAATCCTGGCCGGGGAAGGCGGGGAAGAAGCTGGTCAGCCACCACACCCACCCCGCGAAGCCCAGCAGCAGCACGCCGAGCACGGCATCGTTCACGCGCATGGCGCGGCACCGCCCTTCCTGGGTGACGGGCGCGGGTGCGGCCCGCGCCCGCAGGCTTCAGCCCCGCGCCAGCCCCGCCGCGCGCATCGCATCCCCCATGGCGCGGTCGCCCTCCGCCATGAAGGAGGCGAACTGCGCCGCATCGCCCCACACCGTGCCGAAGCCGCGGGACGACATGAACTCCTGGAACTCCCGGTTGTCGTAGGCGCGCTTCAGCGCCGCCTGCAGCGCGCCCGCGATCTCGGCCGGCATGTTGCGCGGCCCGGCGATGCCGCGCCAGGCGCCGACGGAGTAGTTGATGCCGAGCGTTTCGTTCAGCGTCGGCACCTGCGCGAACATCGGGTTACGCGCGGCGGCCATGATGGCCAGCGCACGGGCGCGGTTGGCGTCGATCATGGCGCGCGCCTCAGGGATCGAGCAGGTGACGATATCGACGCCGCCGGCCGCGAGTTCCTGCATGGCGGGGGCCGCGCCATTGGAGGGCACCCAGCGCACATGGTCGCCGCGCAGCCCCATCGCCTGCAGCCAGCCAACCAGCGCCAGGTGCCAGATGCCGCCCTGGCCTGTGCCGGAGGCGCGGAAGGTGCCGGCAGGACGCGTGCGAATAGCCTCGGCCAGCGCGCGGATATCCGCGAAGGGCGAGTTCTGCGCGACGGTGACGCCCGGCGGGTCGGAATTCATCAGCGCCAGCGGCGTGTAGCTGGTGGGGCGCAGCTCCGTCAGGCCCTGCCAGTGCATCATGGTGATCTCGACCGTGATCATCCCGATCGTGTAGCCGTCCGGCGCCGCGGTCGCGATGGCGCTATGCCCGACCACGCCCGAGCCGCCGGTGCGGTTCACGACGTTGAAGGGCTGGCCGAGGTCGCGCTCCAGCAGGCTCGCGACGATGCGCGCGGTGGCATCTGTGCCGCCGCCTGCGCCCCAGGGGACGATGACCTGCACCGGCCGGTTCGGATAGCGTCCTTGCGCAAGGCCAGGGCGGGCAAGGCTTGTGCCGGCAACGGCCAAGCCAGATGCGGCCAGAAGCGTGCGGCGGGACAGGCGAGTATCGCGGATCATCGTTTCGGCTCCCTTGCGCCGGCGTCGTTGCGCCGCGCTTGGGATGAAGGCTAGGCCGTAACGGCCAGTGGCTTCAAGCGCCCTGCTGTGCTTCGGGCCGCACCACCAGGACCGAGCCCTCCACCGCAACCACGCGCACCGGATCGCCATAGCCAAGCGCCGCTGTGCCATCCGCCATCCGCGCCGGCCAGTCCCGCCCATCAAGCCGGACGAGCAGGGTGGCGCCTTGCCGCCCGATGGCCATGGCGCGGCGCCCGACGGGACCGGCCGGTTGCGGCGCTGCTTCCTCCTCGGTCCCCGGGCGGGAGCGGAACCAGAAGAAGCCTGCCGCCACGATGCCGAGGAAGATCACCACCGCCGCCACGGCGCCTGCCATCGCTGCCGCGGCCAGCGCATTGGCTGTGGCGAGTATAAGGACCAGCGGTCCCATCCGGTTCATATGCGCGCGTCCCGCGATGCCTCAGCCAGCATGCGGCGGTTCGGGGCGCACGACCAGCACGGTGCCGTCCACAGCTTCCACCCGTACCGTCGCGCCGGCCGGCGGGGCGGCAACGCCACGCGGCAGCCGCGCGGCCCAATCGCTGTCGCCCATGCGCACGCGCAGGCCGGGCCCGTCAGAGGCAAGGACCACGGCCTGCCGGCCGGCCACGCCCGCCTCTGGCGCGTTCACCCGATGCGCCGGCCCGCCACGCCGGCGTATCTGGAAGGCAGCGAACAGCCCGGCCGCCAGCAGCGCCACGAAGGTCATCACCGCCACGCCAAAGCCCGGATCGGCACCAAGCATCAGGATGCCGGTGCCGAGCGCGGCCAGCCCGATCCACATCAGATAGACGCCCGGCAGCAGCAACTCCGCGCCCAGCAGCGCGAGGCCGGCCAGGATCCAGATCAGCCCTGCGGCCATGGCCGGTCCCTCGGCTGCGGCGCGGCGGGCGGTGCGGTGCCGGGCTGGTTCGCCTTCAGCAATTCCATCACCTGCGCGATTCCCCCCGCCAGCGCCGCGCTTTCCATCGGCACGACGACAAGGCGCGAGGCCGGGCTGGCCGCCATGGATTCGAAGGCCTTCACGTATTTCTCCGCGACGAAATAGCGCAGCGCATCGGCGCCCGAACCGGCCGCGGCCTCCGCCACCAGGCGCGTCGCATTCGCCTCTGCCTGCGCCAGCCTTTCGCGCGCCTCGGCATCGCGGAAGGCCGCGTCGCGGCGGCCCTCGGCTGCGAGCACGAGGGCCTGCTTCTCACCTTCCGAGCGTGCCACCGCGGCGCGGCGCTCGCGCTCGGCGGTCATCTGCAGGTTCATCGCCCGGATCAG
>JAIXVY010000429.1 GCA_027482505.1 Opitutaceae bacterium
GGCCGGTGGCACAGGCCCTCCCCGCCACCGCCTCGCACCCGTGAAAATCGATCTCTTCGTCGCCTGCGACTACGCCGCCGACTACGCCGGCAAACTCACCCTTGTCGGCATCTTCGACTCGCTCGGCGCGACGCAGCTCCCCGTGCTGCATCCCCAGCTCTGCGTGGCGGTGAAGCTCCGCTTCGACGACACCGAGGCCGGGCCCAAGCGGGCGCGCTTTTCCCTCTCCGACGCCGACGGCCGCGAGGTCCTCCAGCCGCTCGACATGCCCATCGCCGCGCCGCCCGCCGCCGAGACCTCGTTCTCCATCGTCAACATCGTGATGAACATCTCGGCGGTGCGCTTCGACCGCTACGGCGAGCACTCGCTCGACCTCGCCATCGACGGCGCCCACGTGGCCAGCGCCCCGCTCTTCATCCGCCCCGCCCCCAAAACCGCCCCGGCGCCCTGAGCACGTCGGGCGCACGGTCCGCACCCGCCAACGTCTCCGCCCCATGCGCCCCATCCTCCGGCTCGCCGCTTTTTTCCTCGCGGCCGTTGGCTCCGCCTCCGCGCTGACCGTCGTGCCCTCGGTGGTGGTCTTTCAGGATCAAGGCCCGGGGGCCTTCCCCGGCCGCTACGCCCTCTCGCTTTATCAGGACGCCGCCAAGACAGATTACACCGGCGTCTGGTTCAGTTATGATACAACGGCACGGCGGCTGGCCTGGAATACATCCACCATCGACGAAAGCTCGGACTGGTATTTCGTCGCCGCCGGCCAGACCTTCGCCTGGGCGGGCATCGCGGCCGGCGACCACGTGCGCCTCACCGACCCGGCGTTTGCTCAGACCTTCGCCTTCGATCAACCCTACGGCGACTTCTACCTCGGCGCCACCACCGGGCGGGGGTTTACCGACGGCCGCGCGAATCGCACCGTTCTCGCCTGGGTTCTCCTCCGCGCGTCTTCGTCCGGTCTGGCCCTGGTCGACAGCGCAGGCGCCTACGACGCGAGCTCCATCGTCGTTGGCACGCTGAACGGCACGGCGATTCCCGAACCCGCGTCCGCCGCCACCTTGGCTGGACTTGGCGCGCTCGGACTTTTTTGCGCACGACGCCGGGATCGCCGCTAAAAGCGCTCCGCCGTTCTCAGGCCTCCGCGCCCAGCACGCGCGCCCGGCCGATCAGGCGACGCGCCACCGCCAGGCCGTGGCGATGCAACTCCTCGCCCGCCGCGCTCGCGCACAGGTCGGCGCGCAGCGCCGGGGCGAAACCGCTCTCCATCACATCGTGCAGCGTGCGAGTAACGCACAGATCGGTGTCCATCCCGCACACGTGCACCTCGCGCACGCCGCGCTCCGCCAGCCAGGCGCGCGCCTCGGCGGTCAGAGCGCTGAAACTCGTCTTCAACGTCACCAGCGCGTCCACGCCGGGCGGCGGCTCGACCGCCAGCGCCGATTCCGCCGCGTCGGCCGGCGCGGCGCGAAAGCCCTTCCACTTCACCACCGGACTCGCCTCATCCGGCACCAATCGGCTCAGCACCGCGAAACGATAACCCGGCAGCGCCGCCGCGATCCGCGCCGGCAAGTGCGCCGTGCGCGCCGTCACGAACTGCCGCTGCACATCCACCACTAGCAGACACAGCCCGGGGGAAAGTTGGGATTGCATCGAAAACGCGAGCCTGAGCACGCGCGCGTCCTACGGCCAACGCAAAGCACACGGCTCAAAACAAAATCCCCTTGGCATGAACCTCGCCCGATACGTCCCGACGCATCGGATTTTTTGGGCTTCCAAAAAAAATCCCAAGGTTTTGCCCCTTGGAAACGTCTATACTGCAAGATCCATACATGTCGATCGTGGCCGCCATACCGATGACCCAAAATCCCGCCGAGTCGGACTCGACGACGCTTAACTTGGCGCGAAAAGGCGACACCTCGGCCTTCGATACCCTCTTTCACCGCCACTATCTCGCCATTCACGCCTTCGCCTACCGCCTGACATTATGTCCCGCGGAAGCGGACGACATCACTCAAGAAACCTTTGTGCACGCCGCTCGTTCGCTTTCGGGCTACCAGGGACGCTCGTCGGTTAAAAACTGGCTTTTCGCCATCGCCGCCAACCACAGCCGCGATCGACACCGCCAACGCGCGCGCCGCTTACGGCTCAGCGAACAGCTCGCTCGTCTCTCCTCGGAGCCGTTTGCGGACGAGCGAGATCTCGCCGCCGCGGAAGCCGCCCATGACGCCGTCCGCGACGCCCTGCTTCGCCTGACCCCCGAACAACGCGAAGCCGTCGCCCTCGTATACTACGAAAATCTTTCCCACGCCGACGCAGCCCGCGTTCTCGGTTGCGCCGAGACCACCGTCTCCTGGCGCGTTTTCCGCGCCAAAAACCGATTAAAACAACTTCTCCGCGACGCAGCACCCTCCTCCCATCGCCATGACTGACGCCGATCTGCGCTCCCGCCTCTCCTCCTTGCGCCCGCCCGCCCCCCCCGAGCCCACGCTCTCCCGCGCCCTTTTTCACGCCCGGCTGGCCCACGCCTGCTCGTTGGACGCTCGGTCGGAGAACCCACGATTCGGGCGCTTGTCGCCAGGACTTTTCCTAATCGCGCCGCTCGTCGCATTCATGCTGTTGCTGCCGCTTTTTAGGGCCGGGCAGCCAGCACCCGCCGAGCCGGCCCCGACCATCCAGTTCGATCTGGCCCTGCTTGACGAGCTTCAGCGGCTTTTCCCGGGGCAACTAGACGCCGTCATCGAGCACGACGGCTCGCTTCAACTTGAACTTGCCCAGGCGCCGGTCCGGCTAGCCTCGCCGATGGATCAGGCGCTTCTTCTGGAACTCACCCGGGGCGCGCACCGCCTGCGCATCTTGGCCTACAGCGGCCGCACCGTTCGGCTGCGCATCGACCGTCACGAGCTGCGGTTTTCCCCGCTCATCACAGGCTCCGGACAAGTCATGCTCGCCGGCGAGGATTTTGCCTGGAATCCTGCGGCGGAAGCTCCGCCGCGCACTCTGACCGGATGGCAAATCAACGCCCACATGCTCGGCCGCATCCTATGAAAACGAAACGCCGCGGCGAACTCCTCGCTTTCATCACCGCCATCGTCTTGTCCGCGACTCCCCGCGCCACGGCCTCGACATCTCCGCCTCTCCTGCTTGGCGTGAATGGCCGCCCCGTTGCAGCCACGCCCTTCGCCGTCGTCGCGACGCAAGGCGTTGCCCTGCGCATCCTGTCGTCCGACGCCGCTCCGATCGACAAAACGTCCGTTCGCTTGGTTCAAATCGCCGGCGTCGTGGCCCGCCCGCTGGACACACCCGTCAACTTGGAGCCCGATCCGGCGGACTCGCGCCTTAGTCTGGTCAGCTTCACCACTCCCGCAGTCGAACGTCCGGCCACCTTCGGCCTGCGTTTAGGCGACTCTCCGCCGCTCGTCTTCACCGTCTTTCCCGCCTACTCAACCCGCTCCGATCGCGCTTCGCTCGCCGAAACGCTCGAAACCAGCCGCCTTCGGCTGCTCGTCTGCGGCCCTTCGAACAAGCTCCGCGCCTGGTTGCGCTCCGAGAAACTGCAGTTCGATGACGAAGGCGTCGACCCGCCCGACCGCATTCCCGACGACGCGCTCCTGCTCGGCGTGCTGAACAAAGAAAACTGGCAGCGCCTGGCGCCCCCGGGCGCCGGCCGCGTCCTGGCTTTCGTCGAAGATCAAACCATGCCGCCCGGCGTCTACGCGGATACAGCGGCTCGGCGCGCCAAGATCACGCTTCCCATTCTATCCGCCCTGCCCGACGACCCCCTCGCGTGCGAAACGCTCCACACCCTGCTGCTTGATGCCTTAACGCCACCCGCTCTGGAAAAATGAAATCCACCCGCCTCTCCCTGCTCGCCGCGCTCGCGTTGCTCGCGCCCGCCTTCCCCACCCTGGCCCAAGCCCTTTCGCCCGCCGAAACCGCGGCCGCCTCGCCCTCTCCGTTGCCTGTCGCCGTTTTTGACTTTCAAGGCTCCGACCGCGCCATGGAAAAGAAAGGCGGCGAGATCGGCGTCCTGCTCAACGCCCTTCTTTCCTCCCAGCCCGGCGTCTTCCTGGTCGAACGACAAGAGGTCGAGAAAGCGCTCGGCGAGCAGGAACTCGGCCTCTCCGGCGCCGTCGCGCCTGACACCGCCGCCAAGGTCGGCGCCCTCGTCGGCGCCAAGGTCCTCGTCACCGGCCGCGTCTTCGAGAGCGGCGGCAAGGGCTACCTCGTCGCCAAGGTCATGGGCACCGAGACCGGCCGCGTCTTCGGCGAGATGGCCACCACCCCCGACCTCGAGAAGATCGACGCGCCCGTCGCCCAGCTCGCCGAGAAGATCGCCGCCACCGTCGCCAAACAGTCCGCCGCCCTCGTCGCCAAGGTCGAGCCGCCCGAGGCCCGGATCGAGCGCCTGAAGAAAGCCGTATCCGGTAAAACCCTACCGCCCGTGCTCGTCCGCATCCCCGAGCAGCACCTGGCCCGCCCCGTCATCGACCCCGCCGCGCAGACCGAGCTGATGAAGACGCTCGCCGAGGTCGGCTTCACCGTCCTCACCGCCGAGGAGGCCGCCGGCCGCTCCGACTACGCCACCATCGCCGGCGAGGCCTTCAGCGAGCTCGGCCTGCGCCGCGGCAACCTCGTCTCCTGCCGCGCCCGCGTGGAGATCGTGATGAAGGACGCCTCCGGCAAACTCCTCGCCGCCGACCGCCAGATGGACGTCGCCGTGGACATCGCCGAGCACGTCGCCGGCAAAAAAGCCCTCGAGGCCGCCGCCCTCAAGCTCGCCGACCGCCTCGTGCCCCGTCTCGCCCGCTAAGTCTGCCACGGCCCCTCCTCATGCTTTGCCGGCTCTTTTTCGCCTGCCTCGTGAGCGCGTCGCTTTTCGCCGCGGATCCGCGCACGCTTCCGCAAACGGACGCGCACGCCACGGATCGGTCACGGCAACCGGAGATCGCCATCGCCGTGCCACCCGCGACACGCACGCAAGGCACCCCCTGGGGCCTGCAAGAGGAGAACGTCGGCGCCCGCCTCGCCGAACTCGTCCAAATCGCCCTCCAGACGGATGCGCCGGCCACGCCCGCACGCCTCCGTTTTGTCGAGCGCATCGACACGGACAAACTTCTGTCCGAACAGGCCCGGGGCCTTGCCGGCGACGTTTCCGCCGTCTCCTCCCTCCGCTCCGGCCGCCTTCTGCACGCCGACTGGATCCTGCGCCTGCGCTTCCGGCTCGAGGACTACGCCCACCCTCGCCTCGAGGCCGATGTGGTCGACGTCTTCCGCGCCGACCTGCTCGCCCGCGTCGGCGTTTCTCTCGAGGAGTCGCCCGGGGCGAGCTGGTATCTCAGCCCGCCCGACGCCGTCGTCGCGCGTGTCGCCGCCCTCGCCCGCGAAGCCTTGCGCAAAGCCGACGAGCAGAGCCGCGCCTCGGTCGACGCCCGCCGCGTCGCGCCGCTCGTGTTCATCAACCTCGACGGCCGCGAGCGTCTCGCGCCCCTCGGCGGCCTGCTCCAGGACGCCCTGCGCCACCCGCGGCCCGGCCTGCGCGTGCTCGGCTACGAAACGAACGCGGAGACCAGGGCCGAGTCCGCTCTTTTTCTCACCGGCCTCACCGATCTCGATCCCGCGGTCTGGGCCCGCGTCGCCGACGCCTTCATCTGGGGAGAGTTTGAAGAGGCTAAAGACCACTCCGGCTCGATAAACGAGCTGCCCGTGCGCGTCCGGCTGCACGTCTGGTGCGACGACTCCGGGCCGCGCACCGCCGCCATCGAGGGCCGCTTCGGGGACCTCCCAGGCCTGGCTTCCGCCGCGGCCGACGCCGCCCTCGCCTTGATCGGCGAGGCTCGCGTCGGCGATCCGCTCGCGCAGCGGGCGGCCATCGCCCTGCGCCTCCACGAACAGGCCTCCGCCTCGTCTTCAGCCCTGCCCGACGCGAGACTGCTCAACCTCGCGCTCTTCTTCGATCCCTTCTGCGAACCCGCGCTCACCACCGCGCGTCGGCTTCTCTCGTCCAACGACGTGCGCGTGCGCACCGATCCCGACCTGCTCGCCCTCCGCCGCACCCTCGACCTCTCCCCTGAAAAAAAGCCGTCCGCTCCCGGCGACCCCGCGAGCGCCGCCGCCCCGCCCGCCCGCGCCTCGTTTTCCGTCGGGCCGCCTCCCCTCCGGCCCTTCAACGCGGTTTTCGACCCGCCTGCCGACCAGGACGCCGGAGCCCTGATCGCCGCCGCCGAGGCCGGTCCGGTCATGCAGGCGCCCTGGCTCACGGCGGCCTGGCGCCCCCTTTCTCGCGATCGCCTCCTCCCTCCCTCTGCCGCCAAGCGGCTGCAACCTGAACATTACCCGGCCCCTCTCGCGCTGGCGGGCGAAGCTCTCTGGCTCTCGGCCCGTCCGTCTTGGGGCGGCCCCGAAAAAACCGGACTGCCCGGATTGTGGCGCCTGAAAATCCGCGACGACGACTCCGCCCCCGCCGAGTTGATCGCCGACTTCCCCGACGTCGCACTCATCGCCGGCGCCACCGATCGCGTCGGGCGACTCTGGCTTTCCACGCGCGGCACGGGGCTGATCGCGCTCGACCCCGCCTCCCGCTCCATCGTGCGCCGGATCGGCCCCGCCCAGGGCTTGCTCGCCTCGGACAACAACATCCCCTTCGCCGGTGCCGACGCCCTCTATGTCGGAAACTGGCGCGAAGCCGAAGGGCCTATCGTCTCCGTCCCCTTCTCCGGCGGCGTCCTCTCCCAGGTCCTCCCGCCTCCCGCCGATTTTCTTCCCGGCCTGCCCCCGGCGGCGCGCGCGGCCATCGCCTCCTTTCCCGACCAGGCCGGACCGGCCGTAAAACTTCCGCCCACGCCGTCCTACGTTTTTGAATACAAACCGCGCATCCCGACGCCGCCCCCCGGCATGCGCCCGCCGCACTTCCTGCGTCCGGCGACCGCCGCCAAGACAACCCCGGGAGGCCGGATGTGCTGCGTTCCCACCGGCCTCGGGGATGGCTACTGGGTCGCCAACCTCCAGACGGTCGCCTGGGCGGCGGGCAGGCGCGCGATCCCGCTCGCACGGTGGCTGCAAGGCGAGATCGTGAGCCTCGCCGACGACGGCCGGCACCTCGTCGTCGCGGTCGCCCGTTATCGCTCCGCCGAGTCGCTCGGCGCCGTCACGCCCGAGCCGAGGCCCGACGAAATCGCGCTCCACCTCTACGACTATCGCGAAGGCGTGTGGCGCGGTCGCATCGCGTCCCCGCCTTTCTTTTCCCTTTTCGCCGGTGACGGACACATCCTCACCCTGCCCGCCACCCGCGCCGTTTGGTCGCTGGCCGACAGCGCGTCCCTCCGCGTCTCGGAGGCCCCGCCCGCGCCGCCGCCCGAGGCTCCGCCCTTGAACAAAACCGCGCGACGCCAAGCCGACGCCCGGCAACGCGCCCAAGACGATCTCTTCTCCCTCCTCCGCCAGCCCGCCATCGACCTATCGCAAGTGCGCGCCCTCCTCGACGCCGGCGCCGATGCCGCCCCGGCCCTGCGCACAGCCGCGTATTTTAAAAAATGGGACGCCTTTGACCTCCTTCTCCCTTTGGTGCCCGAACAACCCCTCAACCAAACGCCGAAGACCGAGCCCGGCACCAGCGCCCGTCCGCCGCTCGGCCTCGATCTCGTCCACACCTTGCTCAAGACCGGCCGCGCCGACCTCGCCCGCCGTGTCATCGATGCGGGCGCGAAGGTGGATTACCAAAAGTATGCCGGCTTCGATGAATCTCTTGCCTGGCTCGCGATCCGCTCCGGAGACGCCGACCTCGTCGCGCGGCTCCGCCTCGCCGGCTGGCCCTTGGGCACCAACAGCGGCCAGCACCCGCTGCGCGAAGCCGTGGCGCAAAAAAACCTCGCCCTCCTTCGCTACCTCCTCGGCGTCTCGTCCCGCGACGACATCAACGACACCAGCGGCAACGGCCAGACCGCGCTCTTCGCCGCCGCCGACCTCGGCTGGACCGAAGGCGTGAGAACACTCCTCACCGCGGGCGCCGACGACTTTTCTTGCGACAGCCTGACCAAGCGCCAGCTCCGCGACGTCGCCGCGCCCTGGCCCGAGGTCGCGATCCTGCTCAACCGCCGCCCTGGCGCCGCCGACAACCAACTCGAAGGCGCGCGCGCCGTTGCCGCCGCCCTCCAAGGCAACCCGCAGGCGCTCGCCGCCGTCGCGGCCACGCCCGCCGTCATCCGCTACCGCGACTTCTGGGACTGGACCGTCCTCCACCACGCCGCCCGCCACGGACGCGCCGGACTGGTCGCCCGCCTCCTCGCCGCCGGCGCGCCGCGCGATGCGCTCACTCGCTACGGCGAGAGCGCGCTCTGCATGGCCGCTTTCCACGGCGACACCGCGACCGTCTCCGCCCTTCTCGACGCCGGCGCCGATCCCGACCGCCACGCCGGTCGCGGCTGGCTTCCGCTCCATGCCGCCGCTCAGGCCGGCCGCCCCGATCTCGTCCGCATCCTGCTCGCCGCGCGCGCCGATCCCGACCCCTCGGTCGGGGAAAACCACTCCCCCGCCCTCGTCCTGGCCGCCGCCACCGCCGACGACGAGGAAAGCCTTCGCCTCCTCGTGAAGGCCGGCGCGCCGCTCGACGCCACCGACGCCGAGGGTTTCGGCCCGCTCGAGGCCTCCGTCATCTCCGATTCACCCGCCAAAATTCAATTCCTTCTCGACCAAGGCGCCCGGTGGCTGAAGCCCGTCGGGCCGGACTATCATCCGATGGACGCCGCCGCGAAGCGCGGACTCACCGCCAGCATCCGCAAGCTGCGCGAGCTCGGTCTTCGCAGCCCCCGTGCCCTGTCGCTGGCCAAGGACGCCGCCACCGCCGCCGTCCTCGAGAACGACGAGAGCGAGGCGGGCCGCCTCCAGCGCCTGAACGAAAAACAGTGGCCCATGGTGCTGGCCGAAACCGATCCCACCCGCCGCCGCGAACGCGTCCTCGCCCTCCTCGCCGCCGGCGCCAACCCCAGCCACCTCTCCGCGAAATGGGGCACCCCGCTGGACCGTGTCCTGTTCTGTAACGACCCGGACCTGCTCCGCCTGCTCCTCGCCCGCGGCGGCGATCCCTCGATCAAGTCCAAGGGCTTCGTCGAAACCGGCGCCGGTCGGATGTATCGTCCGCGCACCGCCCTTTACGGCTGGTTCGAGGCGAAATTCGACCGCTCCGTGTCGCCGATTTTTCCCGCCGATTTCGAGGACCTCGTGCTCGCCTACCTCCCGCCTCTCTGGCCCCACGAGAACAACCCGCACGCCCGAGCCGAAATGCTGGACTGGGCCGAAAGAGCCGAGCTGCCCCGCGCCGCCGCCTGGATGCGCTCGCGCATGACCAACGCTTCCCCTTAGCCCATGGCTCTCCGCCGCCTTTTTTGCCTGCTCGTCCTCGCGCTTCCGCTCCGCGCCGAAACCTCCCCCGCGCCCGGCCCGCTGCTCCCTCCGACCGTCGCGCTCCTCCACACCGAGTCCTCCAGCCCGCTGCTCGAACCCCGCGTCGCGGTCTTCGACGCGCTGCTCCTCGCGGAGCTCTCCGCCCGCCCCGAGATCATCCTCGTGGAACGCGAGGACCTCGGCGCCGCCCTCGGGGAATTCCACCTTCAGGCCCGCGCCGTCGCCGATCCGGCCAACGCCGTCCGGATCGGACGCTGGACCGGTGCGCGCATCATCGTCTCCGCCCGGGCCACCGCGCGAGGCCCCGGCCTCGCCGTCGCCGCGCGTATCCTCGGCGTCGATACAGGCGGCGTGCTGGTCGCGGACGCCGCCATGGACGCGCCCGCCGCATTCGCCCCCGGCGCGCGCGGGCTGGCCGAAAAAATCGCCGCGCTCATCGCCGAAAAAAGCCCCCGACTGCTCCCCCCTCCCGACGACGAGGCCGCCCGGCTCGAATCCTTGCGCGCCTCCCTGGCCGGCCGGCTCCCGCGCGCGATCTCGTTCGCGGTGCGGGAGACGCGCGCATCCGCTGCCGCAGCTCCGTCCGCCCGCTCCCTCGTCGCCGAGGAGATCGCGCGCCTCTGGGAGGCAGCCGGCGGCCTCGCCGAGCGCGATCCGACCGCCGCCGCGCCTGCCGGCGCGCTTCTCGTCCGCACCGACGCCCGCGCCGAGCCCGGCCCACGCCACGGCGAGTTCTCCACCGCCCGCGGCCATGTTTCCCTCGTGGTCCTCGACCCCGCCTCCGGCCGCGAGCTCCTGCGCGACCGCCAGACCGAAATCGCCCTCGAATCGTCCGCTTCCGGCGCGCTCGACGCCGCCCTGCAAAAAGCGGCCCGCACCCTCGCCTTCCGCCTCCTTCGCGACCTGCCGCCGCAGGAACGTCCCTGAGTTTTCAGCCATGTCCATCCCCTCCCCCGTCCGCCGCGTCTTCCGCTCCTTTGCGACCCTCGCCCTCTTGCCGTTGCTCGCCTGCCTCGCGCGCGTCCACGCCGCCGAGCCCGCGGCCCCCGTGGTGGCGCTCGCGCCCATCCTTCGCGTCGACGCCGACGCCGGCCCCGGCGAAAGCGAATCGCTCACGCCTCTCCTCCAGGCCGGCCTGAGCGACGACCCGCGCTGGCGCATGGTGGAGCGCGCCCGTCTCGGCGTGCTGCAAGCCGAGTGGGCCTTCGCCCGCGGCGGCCTCGCCGACACCGCCACGGCGTTGCGCGAGATCCGCCCCCTCGGCGCCTCGCTGCTTCTCATCTGCCGCCCCGAGCCCGGCGACCTCAGCAAACCCTTCGCCTCCTGCGAGGTCATCGACGCCATCACCGCGGAGCCTCTCGCCGCCGCCCGCGCCGAGCTCGCCGACCGTCCCTTCGCGCGGTGGTATCGCAACCCGCCGCCGGAGGATATCGCCGCCCTCATCGCGGCCTTTCGCACCGCGCTCGGCGACGCCCTCGCGGTGCGCGCCGCCGCGGCGGATCGCCGCCTTCTCACCCCGCTCTTTTTCACCGGCCCCACCGATCTCGGCGCCCGGCTCGAAACCGCGCTCGCCTCCGAGATCGCTTCCGCCCCCGCCTGGCGCCTGCGCCGCGCGCTCCGCCTCGATGGCTCGCGCGCCGAGGCGCTGCTCGCGGCGAGCGGCTTCTCTCCCGACGGCTCCGCTCCGTCCGCCGCCTCGGGCGTCTACGTGTGGGGACGCTTTGAACCCGCCGACCCGGCCGGCGCGCCGCCGGAGCTGCGGTATTGGATCTGGAACGGCGTCGCCGCTCCCGAAACGCGGGTGGCCCGCGGCGAACCCGCCGCGCTCGCCGCCGAGATCCGGCAAGCCCTGGACCACACGCCCGTGCCCGACGCGCCGCCGACGCCCGAGGCCGGGCAAGCCCGGCTCCAGCTCGCGCGCCAGATGGTCGAGGAGGCTCGCGCGCTCGCCCGCTCCACCGGCGCGAAGATGGAGCGCTTTTTCAGCCGCCTCCCCGCCGATCTGGTGCACGAGCCCCTGCGCGCGCAGGTGATGCGACTCCTCGCCTCCGCCGCCTTTCTCGCCCCCGCCGACGCCGAGATCCAGGAAGTGTGGCTGCGCACCGCCCTCTGGCGCGAGACATCGTTCCTCGTCACGTGGGATAAACTCCGCCCGCCCTACCCCGACAAACCCGAAACGCCGGAGGTGCGTCGCCTGCGGCGCGAGCTGATCGCTTTCGCCGAAACGTTTTGGCGACGTCCCGACGGCTCCCTCGACCTGCGCCTCCTCGCGGTTGTTTTCCACGGCGATCCCTCGCGCCTGAAGTCTCCGGGGGCTCTGGCCGAGCTCCGCCGCTTTGCCGCGCTCATCGGCGAACCCTCCGCCGAAGAACTGGCCCCTCATCTCGGCTTGTTGGCCGACTGGCTGCGGGCCCTCTGGGAGCGCTGTCCCGAATATCAAAACCGGGAAGCGAAATTCGACCGCGCGTTCAGGCGCGACTTGGCCCCGCCGACTTTCGATCCGCCCCCCGCGGAGGTCGTCGAGACGTTCGAGACGCTCTGGCCGCTGCTTCGGACCCTTCGTCATTACCCCAGGAACTATCCGCTCAATCTCGCTTATCTCTACCCGCCCGGATCTCCCCATCTGCAGGAGCTTCAGGCGGATCAGGTGCGCGTCGGTCCGCGCCCGCAGCCCCAGCCGCGCATCGTCTCCACTTCGGAGCCCTCGTTGATCGCCCTGCCTCCACCCGCTCCGCCGCCCGAGCCGGTTCCGCTCGTGCCGGCTCCCGAAGCGCAGGACCCGGCCATCGCGCGCCGCATCCGCGAGCGCCAGGCGTTCTTCGAATCGATCAAGAACAAGTCGGCGGAAGAACAGGCGCGGCTTCGCACCGCTTTCCTGGAAAAACAACTCGCCGACTACGCGAAGACCCGCCCCGCCGGGCCTCCCGCCGTCTCCGCGCCCCCGCCGCCCGACACCACGCCCCTCCTCGCGCTCGACGCCATCCCGTCCCTCACCCCCGCCGCCCGCCTCGAACTTCTCCACAAGGCTTGTGCCAAGCCCGGCCAGCTCGCCCTCATCCGCGCCCTCCTCAAGGCCGGCGCCGATCCTCTCGGCGAACCCAGCGATCAACGACCGCCACTCCTCATCGCCATCCAGGCGCGCCGGGAGGACTACGTCCACGCGCTCCTCGACGCCTCGCCCGATCTCAATCGTCCCTGGCCCGTCCATAACGAAAGGGCTCCCACCGGCGCCGCCCTCCTCGCCCACGCCATTGACAAACGTCTCCTCGGCGTGGCCAACCGCCTCATCAACCTCCACCCCGAGCACGTGAAGGCCTCCCGCGGTCTCGATAACCGCGACACCCTTCTCGGCTTCACGCTGAAAAACGGCGACATGCCCCTCATCCGTCGCGTTCTTCAGCTCGGCGCCGAATACAGCGATATCTCGGACGACGCCCTCATCCACCTCGCCCGCTTCTGCCCCCGCGCCGACGCCCCGCCCGCGCCTCCCGCCCTCACCTTCGCCGACGTTCGCGAGATCATCCAACACTTCCGCGCCACCGCTCCCTCCGTCATCAACGACCTCGAGGATGGCGAGAGCCCCCTTCTCGCCGCCGTCCAACGCCGCCATTACGAACTCGTCGAAGTTCTCATCGCCGCCGGCGCCGATCCCCTCCGCGGACAGTTCATGGGTGAAAGCATACCCACTCTCGCCGCCCGAGACCCCGTCATGCAGCGCCTGCTGCAAGGTCAACCCCTCGCCCGAGCCCGCGTCACCCCCGCTTCCGACCGTCTCGACGGCCCCGCCCTCCTCGCCCTCTACCAGACCAGGGGCGCCGCGGCCCTCGCCGACGTAAAAATCACCCCTGCGCTCCTCGCCTATCAAGACGCCAAAGGCTGGACGCTTCTCCATCACGTCATCGATCGGGGCGAGGAGCCCCAGGCGCTCCGTCTTATCGCCGCCGGAGCGCCCCTCGAGACCGCCACCGCCCGCGGGCAGACGCCGCTCACTTTCGCCATCTTCAAAAAAATGTCGCGCGTCGCCGACGCCTTGCTTGCGCGCGGAGCCAATCCCTCGGGTCGCGGAAACGACGATGGCGCCACCCCGCTGCACGCCGCGGCCATAAACGAACACTTCGCCTTGATGCGCCGCCTCATCAAGGCCGGCGCGGATCTCAACCTGACGATGGAAGACGATCGCCGCCCGCTGCTTTGCGCCGCCATCTGGGCGGGCAAAAACCTCGAGACCATCCAGGTGTTCGTCGAGGCCGGTGCCCGGCTCGATCTCACCAACACGCACGGCTTCGGACCGCTCGGACATGCCATCGGGAAGAACCGGGTCGATGTCCTGGAATATCTTCGCGGCAAAGGCGCCGTTTGGGTGCCCCCGTCGGACAATCCCGATCTCACCCCGCTCCGTTTTGCCGTCATCAACAAGGCCAAGGACGCCATCCTGTTCCTTCTCCGCCAAGGCGAACGCGACCCCGGCGCCCTCGCCTTCGCGACCGACCCCGACATCCGCGCCCTGCTCAGCGACGCCGCGCAACAAGACTCGGGCGGCAAGGCCTTCGCCGACGAGGAGCTCTGGCCCGCCATCTGCAAGGACAAGCAACGCTGGAGGGAGCGCGTCGACGCCCACCTCGCCGCCGGCGGCGACGTGAACTACGGCGCCAGGGACTGGACGCCCCTCATGCTCGCCATCGACGCGGCAAACCTGGAACTCGTGCGCCACCTACTCGCGAAGGGCGCGAATCCGAAGATCCATCCCCAGCGCCATCGCTACAAACCAGCCTGGGACCTCAGCGACGTCGGCACGCTGCGCTTCGCCTGGAACCTGAGCTACGGCGGCTCCTTCCTCGGCGCCAACGAGGCGACCTTTGCCGAGATCATCAAACTGCTCGTGCCCCTCGAACCGGTGGAAGACAACCAGTGGATGTTCCTCCAAGCCCTCCAGGAGCGCCGCTGGATCACCGCCGAGGCCTTCCTCGCCGCCGGCATCAAGCCCACCGCCTACATGCGCGAGCAGGTCGTGACCGAAGGCCGGCTAAAAGGCGCGGACCTCGAACGCGCGCTCGCGCTCCTGAAATAAACACCTCCGGCAGCCTCGCGACCAACTCCGCGTTCATCACACCAGCTCGCACGCCCCGCCGGCGCAGGCGACGATGTCCTTGAGGTTGGTCTGGTCGCTTTGCTCGCGGAGCTTCGTGTAGTCGACGTGGCGCGGGCGCA